>JAIOQB010000466.1 GCA_021413585.1 Planctomycetia bacterium | reverse complement strand
AGCCAGGGCGTCGTCGATATCGGTCACGCCGCGGGCATCGGTGCGGGCGATGATCACAAAATCCGGATCGCGGCGGGCGGCGGCCGCTGCCCTCAGCTTCGCGCACATCGCGTCGACATCCACCAGCGTCTTGCCGTCCAGATGGCCGCACCGCTTGGGGGATTGCTGATCTTCCAATTGAATCGCGGCGGCGCCCGCGTTTTCCAATTCGATCACCGTCCGCTCGACGTTGGCCGTTTCGCCGAAGCCGGTGTCGGCATCGACGATCACGGGTATGCCCACCGCGCGGCAGAGCAGGGTGGTCTGCTGCACCAATTCTGTGAGTGTCATCAATCCAATGTCGGGCATCGCCAGCACCCCGGCCGAGATCGCCGCGCCGGAGAGATACACGGCTTCATATCCTTCTCGCTCGATCAACCGGCCGGCCAGCGCGTTGGGCGCACCGGGGACCAGAATCGTCGTATCGCGAATCGCCTCGCGGAGCCGCTTACCAGGGGAATCAACGATCATGCCGTAGCTCCGGGCGACAAAGTAACTCGCAATGCAGGGATCTCGCGAAGGCAACCGCCCAAATCATAGGGCCCACGCGCGAGCATTGGCAAGCCGCATCGAAAGAACACGCAATAAAGCCGCGTCCAAAATGTGGCCCCAGTGCCGTTGATCTGGCCAACACCCGACAATCCAACTACTCTGTGAACATGCACCCTGTTTTGCCGAGGTAACCGCATCGATGCCGGAGCGTGCGCCGCCAGAACCGACGAGGCAGCGCGAGGATCTCTCCTCGTCCGCAAGCGATCTGGCGCGCGCCGACGCGGCGCGGCTGTCACGCGTCCAAGTGCTGCTGGAAATCGCACTGATCTTCGCTCTGTTCCTGCTGCACGCGGGGCTGACGGTGCCGGACGTCAACGAGCCGTATTATCTGGCGAAGGCCAAGCATTATTGGAATCCTGACTGGTGCCGCGGCGATTTGTTCCTGGAGTCGGCCGATTCGCATGCGGCCTTTTATTGGACGTGCGGCTGGTGGACGCTGTGGCTGTCGTTGCCGGCGACGGCGATCGTGGGCCGGCTGCTTACGTACGGGTTGCTCGCCTGGAGTTGGCGGCGGCTGAGCGCGGCGCTGGTGCCGGGTCCGTGGTGGTCGGTCCTCTCCGCGGCGCTCATGGTTGCATTTAGTGCCCGGCTGCACATGGCGGGCGAATGGATCGTGGGTGGTTTCGAGGCCAAAGGGCTGGCCTACGTCGCGGTATTTCTCGCGCTCGAAGCTGTCGCGCTCAATCGCTGGAACCGGGCGTGGGTATTGCTGGGGCTGGCCACGCTGCTGCATGTGCTGGTCGGCGGCTGGTCGTTGCTGGCGGCGGGGGTGGCGTGGCTGTTCTCCGGCCGCGATGCAGACCGGCCGTCAATTCGCGCCATGTTGCCCGGCTTAATTGTCGGTTGCCTGATTGCGACGCCGAGTGTGCTTAGCGCACTGAAGCTCGATCGCGGGGCCGACGCGGCGGCTATCGATCGCGCGGCGCAAACGCAAGTCTTTTCCCGGCTGCCGCATCACCTCAATCCGGGGAAGTTCTTTATTCAGGACGGGATGCCGACCGATTATGGGTGGCGATTCATGTCACTGGCGCTGCTCTGGCTCTGCTTGTGTCGATTGCAGCGGCGGACCGAAGGGCGAGTTCGATTTGCGCGATTCATCCAGGCGGCGCTGCTGTTTGCCGCGCTGGGGATACTAATCTACGGCGTGGCGTTTGGATTGGCTGAATCGCCCAGGGTCACTGCGGCGGCGCTGAAGTTCTATTGGTTTCGACTGGCCGATGCGATTGTGCCCGTTGGGGCGGCGTTGGCCGTTGTGGGTTTCTTAGAGGAAGCATTGCGACGTGATCGAGTGCCTGGGGCAACGCCCCAGCCTTCTGTAGTTCAAACATCTGGGGCGTTGCCCCAGGCACCCTTGGGTCGACGATCGTGGCGACGGAACTTGGCGTGGGCCGGCCTGGCAGCGGCACTTATGTTGGCCGTCGCTCACCTGGGCCTGCAAACCTACGACCGCTGGCAGAATCCGATTCCGCTGGCGGATCGCCGGCACACGCCTACGGACGCGCTGTACGCCGATTGGCTGGCCATCTGCCGCGTGGCGGCGGAGCAGCAGCCGGCGAGCGCCGTGTTTCTCACGCCGCGAGGTGCCCAGACGTTTAAATGGTACGCCGGGCGAGCAGAGTCAGCGGTGCTCAAGGAGATGCCGCAGGACGCCGCGTCGATCGACCGCTGGTGGTCTCGCATGACCGCGGCCGACGGCCTGCTGACCCCCGGGCAGACGCTGGCAGACCTCACGACGGACCAAATTCGGGCCCTGGGGAGGGCCCGGCAGGCCAAATACCTCGTAACTCGCTACGATCCTCGTATTGCATTATTTTGCGTTGCCAGGAAAAATTCATTCGCCCTGTATCGGCTCGAACCGTAGGGTTCGAGGCTGAGTTTTTGTTCACCACGGAGACACGGAGAAACACTTAATGACCAACGAGCAAATCCCAATGACAAACAGCCGTGCTGTTGGACTTATTGGAGATTGGAATCCTGGTCATCCGTCATTCCTTCTCCGTGCCTCCGTGTCTCCGTGGTAAAAGAGCTTCTTTGGCCGATTGATTCAACGATAAACGCAGCCCCAAGGAATATCGCCATGAGTTTGCTGGCAAAGGATTGCAATATCGCACCTCTCAATGGCCATGCCGATCCGTGGGCGGCGATTCCTGCGCGCTACAACCTGGGGCACGCGCTAACTGCCGGCAATGTGGCCGCGGGGCGCGGCGAGCAGGTGGCGCTCGTGTGGGAGAACTCGGCGGGGGAGTGCCGGCGGTTCACGTATGCGGAATTGGACGAACTGTCGAGCCGGTTTGCCGCGGCGCTAACGAACTTGGGCGTGCAGCGCGGCGATCGCGTGCTGCTGCGATTGCCCAACCTGCCGGAGTTCTACATCGCCGTGCTGGGCATCGCCAAGCTCGGCGCCATTTTCATCCCCAGCAGCACGCAATTCCGCGCCGCGGAGATCGCCTATCGACTGACGGACTCCGCTGCGGTCGCCGCCATTACCACGCCGGAACTGGCTGGCGAGTTGGAGACGGCCAACGCCGACGCGCCGGCGCTCAAGCACTTGATCGTCACGCCGTATAACGGACATCGGCCCGGCACCGGGCAACTCGACTTCTGGGAGTTGATCGCGAGCATCGGCGACGATTTTTCCGCCGCCGACTTTGTGGCGGCCGACACGGCCAGCGACGACGTCGCGTTCATTGCCTACACGTCCGGCACGACAGGCGATCCCAAGGGAGTCGTTCACTACCACCGCTACCCGATCTCCTACGATTCGCTGATCCGCGAGTGGCACGATTATCGCGACGGCGACGTGGCCGCCTGCCCGGCCGAGGTGGGCTGGCTGTTGCCGGTGGCCTGCACGTTTTTATATTCGATGCGGGTCGGAATCACGTCGATGTTGTATCATCCTTTGGACGGGCGGTTCGAGCCGCGGGCGTGGTTCGACTTGATCGAGCGGCATGGGATCACCAACTTTGTCGGCACGCCGACGATGTATCGGATGCTGACCGCCGATCCTCATGTGACTGATGCACAACTGACGAGCCTGCGGCATGGCGTCAGTGCCGGAGAGCCGCTGCCGCCCGACACGATCAGCTCGGTGCAAGCCCGGCTGGGGTTCACGCCGCTCGACGGCATCGGCATGAGCGAGTGCATGGTGTACTGCTACAACCGCGCGGGCGTGCCGAGCCTGGCGGGAAGCTGCGGCCATCCGGCGCCGGGATGCGTGATTCGCCTGGTGGACGAGCAACTCAACGACGTCCCGCCAGGCGAGGAGGGAGTGCTGGTGGTGCGCCGCGACAGCCATCCCGGCATGATGCGCGAGTATTGGAACAAGCCGGAGCAGACGGCCGAGATCTTCCGCGGCCAGTGGTACTACTCCGGCGACGTGTTGACTCGCGATGACGACGGGCGATTTTGGTTCCAAGGCCGCGCCGACGACGTGATCAACGCCAGCGGGTATCGCATCTCGCCGTTCGAGGTGGAGTGCTGCCTGGTGGAGCACCCGGCGGTGCTCGAAGCGGCGGTGGTGGAAAGTCCCGACGCGCTGCGCGGCATGGTGGTCAAGGCGTTTGTCGTGCCACGGCAGGGGATCGCGCCGACGGCTGCACTGAGCGAGGAGCTGCAAGCCTGGGTCAAAGAGCGGCTGGCGCCGTATAAATACCCACGACAAGTGGAGTTCGCCGCCGCGCTACCGAAGACCACCAGCGGAAAAATCCGCCGCCGGGTGCTGCGCGAGGCGGAGCGGCAGCGGGCGGCGGAGCAAGTGGAACACCGGCAGGACGGGGCGCATTTGCCAAAAGACGCCGTGGTTCATCCGGATTTGACGCACAGTCGCAAAGACGCCAAGACGCGCAAAGGAAGTGTTTTGTAGTCGCCGAAACCAAACGTCGTATTATCGCCTTTGCGACTTTGCATCGAAAATGAACCTGGAATAATGCTCGAATCCCATAAACAGGAAACCGCCGACGACCAAGTGCCTCAACTGCTGGCAACGCGCCTGGTGGCGGAGAGCCGGCCCAAAGTTTGCCGCACGTTCGAGACGGAATTGAGCTTCGGCCGGCACGCGGGCCCCGCGCCTGCCACGGCCCGGCCGGCGGCGGTGCTGGTGTTGTTGTATCGGGCCGATGACGGCGGCTGGCGGCTGCCGCTGACGGTGCGGCCGGCGCACATGCCGTTTCACGCCGGGCAGATCTCGCTGCCCGGGGGATTGATCGAGGCGGGGGAAACGAGCGACCAGGCCGCGCTGCGCGAATTAGACGAAGAGTTGGGGATCGCCGCGGCGGGAGTGACGCTGCTGGGGCGGCTGGCCGAGTTGTATGTGTACGTGTCGGACTTTATCGTTACGCCTTGGGTGGCGGCGATCGAGGCGCCGCCGGTGTGGCGGCCCAACCCGCGCGAGGTGGCCGAGGTGCTGGAGCTGCCGCTCTCCGTGCTGCTCGATCCGGCCGCCGCCCGCGAGACGCTTCGCACCATGGGGGGCGTGTCGTATCGGACGCCGTTTATTGCGCTCGGCGAGCATCAGATTTGGGGAGCGACGAGCTTGATCTTGTGCGCGCTGGGGAATGTGTTGAGGGAGTTGGATAGAAGATAGACAGAGCAAAGGCACGCGTTAGTAATGGGTGCCTGGGGCAACGCCCCAGTTGCTTTGGCCAATAAACTCTGGGGCGTTGCTCCAGGCACCCGAAAGTTCATCCCTTCGACCATGCCAACTTCCATCCCCAATCCTCCCCCCTCCGCCGTCGTGTTCGACCTCGACGGCCTGATGTTCAACACGGAAGATCTGTACCAGGACGTGGGTCGGGCGCTCTTGGCGCGACGGGGAAAGGAGTTCACGCCGGAATTGCTCGACGCCATGATGGGGCGGCGGCCGCAGCAGGCGCTGGCGATCATGATTCGCTGGCACGCGCTCAGCGACACGGTGGATCAACTGGCGGCCGAGACGAAGGAGCTGTTCACCGGCGTGCTCGACGAGCGGTTGGAAACCATGCCCGGCTTACTGGAATTGCTGGGCGCGCTGGAGCGGGCGCGCATCCCGAAAGCGGTGGCCACCAGCAGCGGCCGGGCGTTCGTGACCGAGGTGCTCAGCCGGTTCGAGCTGCTGCCGCGATTTGAATTCGTCCTCTCTGCCGAGGACGTGACCGAAGGGAAGCCGCACCCGGAGGTGTATCTGACCGCCGCGCGGCGGTTAAAACGTGAACCGGCGGAGATGCTGGTACTCGAAGATAGCCAGAACGGCTGCAACGCGGCCGTGGCGGCCGGCGCCTACGTGGTGGCGGTGCCAGGAGGCCACAGCCTGCGGCACGACTTCAGCGGCGTGCAGTGGATCGCGGCGAGTCTGGCGGACGCACACATTTATGAAGTGCTGGGACTGCCTCGCTGAAGTTTTTTTGAACCACAGAGAAAACTAATAACCAATGACCAAATTCCAATCTCCAATAAAGCGCCGCACATCTCTTATTTTGGAGATTGGAATTTGGTGATTGGGATTTCTTCTCTGTGCCTCTGTGTCTCTGTGGTAAAAAATTTCCGCTACCGCCCTTGCAGCGCCGCCGCCTTCTTAAGCAGCACTTTATACTTGGCTTGCATCTCGGCCATGTCGGGTTCGCTTAAGCGCGGCTCGGAGATCAGCGTCACTTTGAGCAGCTTTTCCGCCTGGTTGGCCTTCTCCTTGTTCTTCGTCTGCTCGCTGTCGTATACCAGGCAGACGCTGGCGTTGTACACCACTTCAAAATACTCCGGCGGCTTCTTGGGCAGGCCCGACATCCGGCCGCGCAGGTCGGACCATACTCCGACCGCCTTGGGATACTGCTTGGGATCGACCTTGGCCCAATCCTGGTAGATGCGCCCTTTTTGAATCAGCAGATCCATGGCGTTGGGGTGTGTGTTGAGCAGCGTCTCGACCTGCTGCAGCGCTTCGGGATACTTCTTTTCCTCGCGGAGCAGGCCCACCAGTGCCGCTCGGATGCGGGTCATGGCGGCGGCCGTCTTGGGGTCGTCCGACGCCTTGGCGAGAATGCGTTGATACAGCGCGCGGGCTTCGTCCTTCATCCCGGCCCGGCCGCACGTCTCGCCGACGTAAATCAGCACTGGCAGCGGAAACTGCTCGCGGGTCGACAGCGGCTTGAGCACTTGCGCGAGGCTGGCCTTGGCGTCGATGACGTGCGTGTTGGCCACGCGGGCGGCTTCGGCGTCGGTGCCGGCGCCGGCGATCACCGCCTGGGCCTCCGCGGCCTGCAGGTCGCGGGCCAGATATTTCACCAGTTCCACCAGGATCATGTTGATCTGCTGCTGATCGCCCCCCATCTCGGCCAGATCCTTGCCCAGGTCGGCCGCTTTGTTCAGGTCTCCCAGGCCGACGTAGGCCTTCATCGTGCCGGCCACCGTGCGGATCGTGGCGGGCGGGGGAGGGCTCTGCTTGCTGGCCTGGGCAGCGGCGAGCATCGGCTTGTAAAGGGCCAGCGCCTTGTCGAACTCCTTCCCTTCCAGGCAGATTTCGGCCAGCAGCAATTCCGTTTCGGCTCGCTGCACTTTCAACTCGTTCGCGCGGGCCGGATTGTCCGCGTTGTTGACCGCGCGGCGCTGCGCTTCGAGGCTTTCACCGAGCCAGATCTGCGCTTTGCTGCGCATGGCCATGGTCCGTTTCGTGGCGTCCTTGCGGGCTTGCTCTTCTTCAGGATTGGCCGGCTTGGGTGCTTTTTCCAGCTTGTTTTTTTCGGCGAGATACAGCCGCCATGCCAGCCGGCCGGCGTACAACCGGGCCATGCCATAGCGGGGGGACTCCGGGCTGACGGAAATGTATTGCTTGATCGCATTGATATTATCGCCGCGCAGCGCGTACACCTGTCCCAGGCCGATCCGAGCGTCGTCCGCCTCGGGCTGTCCCGGCCAGGTCTTGATGATGTGATTGGCGTAGTCGACCAGGCGGTCGATCGCCTTCGAGCGGGCCGCCTCATCGAGCTTTGGGTCGGAGGCCAGCTTCTGAAACGCGAACAGCGCGATGGCGGCCGCGGCGCCGCCGGCGGACGTGTCGGCATACTCCTTTGACACCTTTTCCGCTTTTTCCGCCGCTTCGTCAAACTTGCCGTCAGCAATTAGCGGGGCGATCAGCCGGCAGTGGACCGTGCCGATGCGGTCGCGAATCTTCATTTGCTCCTTTTTTTCCACGGCCGCGGCGAGCTTGTCCTTCGGAAGCAACTCCAGCGCCTTCTCAAACGCTTTCAGCGCGTCTTCCCATTCCTGGTTTTGGGCCGCGGTGTCGCCGACCGCCAGGGCCTCGTCGTGGTTCTTCGGCTCCAACGTGGGTTTGCCGTCGGAGTCGGTCATTTGAATGCGGCGCAGGGCTGACGCTTCCGACTGATACGCGCCCGGAATGCGGGCGATCTTGCCCAACTGTTCGACGATCGCGCGCTGCTGCTTTTTCTTCGCGGCGCCGTTGAGCGTCTTCAGGTCAGCGATCTGCATCTTGATCAGTTCCAAGGCCACCCCCTGGTACGCCGGATAGCCTTGCACCACCGAGAATGCCTTCTGCCACTCGACCGCCTCGGAGATCGCCCGCTTGGCTTCTCCCATTTTGACGCGCATTTGCATTTGCAGAATCATCGTGTCGACGATTAGCGTGAGCGTTTCGTGGTCGACATTCTGCCGCGAGGGATTGTTCGGCGCGACAGCCATGACTTCGTCGCAGAAATCGAGCGCCCCGCGCGGATCGCCCGAATCCCCCAGCACCTTGGCCTCCCAATAGTGGGCCACCGAGCCGTAAAACTGCTCGCGGCATTCCTGGTAAAGCTGGTGGAAAACCTCGCCCGCCGATTTCAGCGCCGCGACGCGGGCCGGATCCTTTTCTTCGCTATACGTTTGCGCAAGCCAATAGTTGGCGCGGGCGGAGTTGTAGCGGATTTCCAGCAAGCGGGCGCCCACTTCATCGCGCTGATTGGCGGCATGGGGCGCGGCCTTGGGCTTCGGTTCGTCGTCATCCTCCTCGGCCGCTTTTTCCTTGGGTTTCGCGGCGCCGCCGCCCAGTGCGTCGAGCTGCTGCTTGAGCGTCTTGATCGCGACGACATACCGCATGCTGGCTTCGTTCAGGGCGGTGCGAGCTTGCAGCAGCAATTTCTCGCGCTGCGCTTTGTCGGGCTGCATTTGCGCGGCGCGGATCAGCAGAAATCCCTGGTCGAACGAGGTGTTTCCCCAGGCGGCCAGAGCGTCGCCGATGGCCGGATGGTTCGGGTTCTTCTTCATGAACCCATCGAGATGCTGTTGGGCCTCGGCGCGCATCCCCTTGGCCTGCTCTTCGTTGGTGATCTGGCCGGCATGCACCCACAGCGTGGCCGCCAGCTCGACGTCCCACACTTCGCGCAGGTCGGCGGGCACCTGAGGATCTTTGTCGTGATCGCGGAAGTATTGCACCGCCACGTCGGAATAGCCGCGCTGCCGCAGCACGCGCAGGAAACTAAGAATGTCCGAGGGTTCCGTGGCGGCCGATGCCACGGCCGACGATCCGGCGAGACACAGGCCACAGAGCAGGGCAGGGAGCCATTGCCCGCGGCGCGACGATATTTTTTGGAATGCGAGCATGGTGGGCAGGTGGCGCAGCGCGCCGATTGTGGGTGGCTGGGGCAACGCCCCAGTAGGCTTGAACTGGTAAGACTGGGGCGTAGTTCCAGACGCCCCTCAGAACCGTCATATCGCAGTAAGATTTCTACTTGTCGGCATCCAACTTGGGCGCGGCCCCCTTCGCATCGACCTCCAGCCCCTTGCCGGCCCCCTTCTTCTCCAGGTCGTACAACGGCAGATAGCGGTAATAAATCTCCAACGTCAGGCACGACAAGCTGGTGAGCATCACGCGGCCCCCCTGCGGGCCCCAGGCGTCGTTGATCGGCTTGGCGGGATCCCAGCTTCCCGTGGCGCAGCCCTGGCGGTTTTGCGTGTCGACCAGGATGCGGCGCATCTTGCGATTCCACTTGTCCCAGTCGTCGCCCAGCATGTTGTGCATCACCTGTGTGGCGTAGTACCAATAGTAGGTGTTGCGATCGCGCGTCTCGTCCGGCAGGTTGGCCATCAGGAAGCGCGTTCCCTCGGCCAGACCAGGGTCGGCCCGCGGAGCCCCTTGATACTGCTTGCAGAGCAGGCCCACCGCGGTCATCGCGGTGGTCTTTTGGGCGCCTGGGGTGTATCCGAACATCCCGCCGTAGTCGCTCCCCGCCGCGGAGGCGATGTAATTCTTGGCGTTGTTCAACACTTGTGGATTCACGTCGAGCCCCGCCATGTGGGCACTCTTCAGTGCCATCACCTGCCAGCCGACAACCGACGTATCCCCCGCCTCGCCCGGATGGTAGCGCCAGCCGCCCCCTTTCTGGTCCTGCGAGGCTTCAATGAACTTCACCGCCGCCTGCGCGGCGTAGCGAATCTGGCTGTCCTTGGTCAGGCCATACGCTTCGCACAGCGCGATCGTGGCCAGGCCGTGCGTGTACATCAGCGTCGGGCCGGCCGAGAGGTCGCCATTGGTCTTGTTCTGATGGGCCATCAGCCAGATCAACCCGCGGCGGATCGTCTGCTGATACATCCCTTTGGCGGTGTGAGTTTGACCGGCGGCGAGAAACGGCAGCAGGCCAAAGGCGGTGCCCGCGGCGTCGGCGTTGGTGCCACCCGCGCCGTCGCACTTCGCGCCGTGGCATTGATCGACGTACTTTTGCAGGCTCCAACTGCCGTCGCGGCTTTGATGGCGGGCAAACCAGTTGAGCGCCGCGGCCACCGAGCGTTCGGTGGCCTTCGTGCCGCCATAACGGCCGACCATCGCCTCGCGATGCCCGCTGCCGCGGCCGCCGAAACCGCTGCCGGAACCCCCGGAGCCCGGATTCTCGCCGGTGCCAACACCCGAGCCGAGCCCGCCGAGCCCCTTGGCCGCCGGGCCGGAACGTACGCTGGCGAAGTCGAGCCCGCCGCCGCCGAGTTGCGGCGCGCTGGCATCGGCCACCTTCATGCCGCCGCCGGCGTCTTCAAACTTGTCGCTGTTGTCGTAGAACTTGGCGTCCTGATCCATCGGCGGACCGTCGAGCTTGGTGGACTTTTCGTTCCCTTGCTGCAGCGTGTGCTCCAGGTCGATCTCCGAGGGCTCGACGTCGGCGGGCACGGTCAAATCGAACGGCTTGAACTCGGAGGTCTCGACCTCGGCCACTTCCGGGGCGTCGAACGTTGGCGCGCTGTTGATCTGCTGCACGACGTAGCGCACGCCCAGGATCAGGGCCAGCAACAGGAACAGGGCCGTGTGGAACAACATGCTCGCCAGGTAGCTGCCCCCCGAGGCCCCCAACCACCCTTTCACTTCATCCATCCAGCCGCCCGCGGGAGCTTCGTCCTCTTCCGGCGCGGCGGCGGCAGCTTGAGCGCCGGCAGTGCGCGGGTCAGACGCCACGGGGCCTCGCATGGCCGGGCCGGTGGGGACCCGTTGTGGCATCATCACCGGACGAGCCGACGGGTTCCCGGCGGGGGCCGTGGGACGCGCAGGGGCCGTTCGCTGGGCCGGATTCGCGCCGGTCTCGGGGCGGGGAGGAAGATTTTTGGATGCCATGATGCCTCAATCCTATTTCTCTCGCGAAACGCCCTGCGGCGATTGCACCGGGTCGTTCCGCAGGATCACTTCACTGGTGGCAAGGGACTCGCCGCAAGCAATGATCACATGTGAATCATACGCAATTTTGACGGAGTTGGCGCCATTCACAACCACGCCCGGCTAACCCAAGCGATTAACCGGGACCGGCCGGTTTATCTTTGTCAGGCCGCGGGGTACCAACGTCAATATCCAACGAAGTATCGTCGATCGTGGGCTCTTTTATTGCAGCGTCGTCCTCGCCCGATGCATTGGGGTTAAAGTCAAAGCCCCCTTCATCTTCGCTCTCGGCCTCTTCGTCGGGTTTTTCGCTGGTTTCGTCTTGCTCGAAGGGGCTGAAGCCTTGCCGCTTCAGGTCGGCCCGGGCGTCGGCGGTGACCGACCGTTTGCGGAACAAACCCGTAGCCGCCGCCCAGCCCGCCGTAGCCACGATGGCGGCCACAATTAGCCATACCCAAATCCAAACCCCCGCCTCCGGGGCAGGAGGCGTTTCCGGTGCGCGGTGCCACACTACCCGGCCGATAATCAGCGGAGCGTACAGCGGTTTGGCCCCCGGCGCCGCGCCGACCGGCTGATACCCTTGCAGCCGGAGAAAGTAGCCGTAAACGGTCACTTCTTCCTTGAGGTTGGACCCCAGAGCCATCCCGGTCGGCAGCACGGGCGTATCGACCAGAAAGGGGAATCCTTGCGATTCCTCCGTCGGGCCGCTGAGCTGGTAGATGGTCTTCACGCCGGCCGCGTTGTCGGCCGGAGCGTCGTAGGCCACGATTTGCTTGACGTGCAGGTCCAGCCGCACCAGCTTGCCCCGGTACTTGTCGCTGTATTGCACGAAGTCGTTGTACAGCGTCCCCTGCACGGCGCGCCGCGACAGATCGGGCATCTGGCCTGTTTGAGCCCAGCGCATCAGCCGCCAGTAAGCTCCCTTCGGCTGCTGGCGATCCAGGTCGGTGATCTTATCTTTGATCCCTTCGATTTCTTCCCCCAGCGCGTCGCGCTCCTTGACATCGGCATCGAGCGGGCCCGACGTGGCGCCCGGCGGCGTGGCGGCGGCCGGAGCATCAGCAGCGGGCGTGTCAGCCGGCTTATCGGCGGGGGCGCCGGCAACTGCCACCGCGACGGGAGCCGCTGCCGCTACCGCCGCTTGGGTCGCCGCATCCTTTGGCTTTTTGAGCATCACGCGGCCGATAATCACGGGCGAATAGAGCGGCTTCGAGTTCGGCTCAGCGCCGCCGGGCAGATATCCTTGCAGCTTCAGGAAGTAGCCGTATACGATGATATCTTCATCGACGCGCGGGCCCAGCGCCATGCCCACTGGCAAATGTCCCGCCTGAATATTGAACAACCGCCCCTCCGATTCCTTGGTGGTGCCCCACAGTTCGTACGTGGTCGTCAGGCCGAGCGGATTGTCGGCCGGGGCTGGGCTGCTGGTGATCTTGCGGGCATTCATCTCCAGTCGAACCAGCTTGCCGCGGTACTTGCTGGGCGCCTTGAGCAGCTCGCGATAGTTGGCGGGGACTGCTCGTTTGGCCATGTCGTCCAGCGGCATTTTTTCCGCCCAGCGCATCAGCCGCCAATAGGCCGCCATCTCGAGCGGGGCCGAGGCGAGCGAGCCGTCTTTGAGGAGTTGCGACTCTTCCTTCAGGGCTCGCAATTCCAACTCATCGTGGTCGAGCGGCTCGACGTCGTTAGCACCCGATTGCTTTGACGCGGCGGGAGCGGGGCCTGGCTGATGCTGCGAGGGGGAGTTCGCGCTGTCATCGGCAGTTTTAGATTCAGAGGTTTTGGTTTCTGGGGCTTTAGCAGCCGGCGCCGGGGCAACAGGCGCCACCTCTGGGGCAGCGGCCGGTGCGTCGGCCATGACGAATCGTTGGTGGGCCCACGGTCCGCCGCTGTTCAGGCCGGCCATTGCCACCGGATCGGCAGCCATCGTCTCGGTGCGTGTGATCTCGCCTGATTTGAGCCAGGACCACATCCGCGGGTCGCGGGTCCGCGGGATCGCCACGGCCAAGAACGCCAGCATCAACACCAGCATGAACAGCCGAGACCGCTCGCGGCCCCGGAAGAACGTGCGCTGTTGGTTTCGGTCTCGATAACCCATGGATGTGGCCCGGAGCGGGGTGGCTTTTGAGCAGTGAAGAGCAATGAGCTATCGGTTGCTTGTCGTAAACGTATTCCGCTTTCCGCTTTGCCTATTTCTTCCCGCTGGGCAACTCAATGAACGTCACGTTTTGCAGCGGCTTGCCGTCGTGCAGCTTGAGTTGGGCGCAGACGTCCACGACTTGCATCACGTCGTCGTAGGCAATGTCTCCCTCGATTTGCAGCGCTACTTTATCGAATGGCAATCCGGGGTCGTTGAGGATTTCCTGGAGGTGCCGCTTGAGGCGGGCCATCTTCTGCTCCAGCGTTCCCTTCGAGGCGACCTCGGTGATTTTGTCTTTCTTGCCGGAGGTGATTTGGCCGATGCCGCCCGCTTTGTCGGAGTAGACGTTGACGACGAGTTGATCGAGCCCCTTGAGCGGATCCTTATTGGTGCCGTCGCCCACGTCTTTCCCCTTCTTGTCGCTCACCGCCACCGGGTCGGGCATGCGCAGGGCGATCTGGGCCTCCACGCTGGGAGAGCGGAACGTGAGGATCAAATACGCCAGCAACTGGAACGCCATGTCGAGCATGGCGGTCAGGTTGAGCGTCACTTCCTCGTGCTGGTTCTTTTTCTTCTTGCGCGACATATCAGTTAGGTTTCCTCGTCGACTGATACGTCAGGCAACTGGAGCCACAAGCATTCAAGGTTTTCAAAGTCTGATACCGATTCACGATGTGCAATGCCAGGAGTCGGGGAGTCGCTATTTGTTACCCGCGGGCAGCTCAATAAACGTCACGTTTTGCAGTCGTTTGCCGTCGGCAAGGTTAACCCGCGCACAGGCATCGACGACCTGCATCACGTCGTTGTACGCGATGTCGCCACTGACCTGCAGCGTCATCTTGTCGAACGGCTGTCCCGGATCGCCGAAGATCCCCTGCAAGTGATGGTGCAGACGGCCCACTTTCTGTTCCAGCGTTCCCGAGGCGGTCAACTCCGAAATCTTGCTATTTTTACTTGACGTGCCCGACGTGATTTGGCCCACCCCGCCAGCATGGTCCGAGTAGACGTTGACGACCAATTGATCGAGCGGATACTCCCTGGGATCGTGCCGCTGGGGTTCGCCACCGATCACTGCCGATCCCTCGCCGCCAACCGCCACCGGATCGGGCATTCGCAGGTTGATCTGCGCCTCCGCAATCGGCGAGTGGAACGTCAGGATCAGGTACGCCAACAACTGGAACGCCATGTCGAGCATGGCGGTCAAGTTGAGGGTGACCTCCTCGTGCTGATGTCCTTTCCTCTTGCGCCACGACATGTCAGGGTTCCTTGCCGGGCTCAAACGTCGTCATGTAGCTGAAGCGGTGGAAGCCCACTTCCTGGCACGCCTTGACCACGGCGTACACGGATTTGAACTTCGCCCGCTTGTCGCCGCGAACCACGACGATCGTGCGGGTCGACAGATCGTCCCCTTTTTTCAGGCCGTCCTGGAGGCGAATCTGGTCGGCCTCGTTGGACACGTAACCTTTGATGTCAGTCTGCACGACGCCGCCGATGTTGACGTCCCCTTCGCCGTTGATATTGAGCACGACGGCTCGCAATCCAGTGGAGTCCGCCGGCGCGGCCGAACCGACGACCGGCAGTTGCAGCGTCTGGTCCATGGTGGCGGCCTTGACGTTGATCACCAGCATGAAGAACGTGATCAACTGGAACACCATGTCCAGAATGGGAACCAGGTTCGGTTCCGCCGCTTCCGCACCTCCAACTGATCCACTCATCGCAGAGCCTCGTGTATTTTTGGGCTGTCAGCTTTCAGCTATCAGCTATCAGCATTTCCTTACTTCTTGGCTGACAGCCGATAGCTGACAGCCGATAGCCCTTTCGTCACACCGCCGCCTGGCCAGCGGCGGCCGCGGGGGCTTTGCTCTTGGCCATGCGTCCCATGCGGCGCAGGAAGTCGTCGGCTTTGAGTTGCGTGCTGACGGTGTACGCGGCGATCCGGTTGCGGAAGAAGGCGAAGAAATAAATGGCGGGAATCGAGAGCAACACCCCTTCAAACGTCAGCAGCAGCCCTTCGGAAATCTGCTCGGCCACCTTGCTGGCGTCCATCTTTTCCGCACCCATCGCGATCACGCTGAACGCGCCGATCATCCCCTTGAGCGTTCCCAGCAGCCCGATCATGGGCCCCAGCGTGCCAAGCACAGCCAGGATGCTGGTCTTCTTTTCCATGTCGACGGTCAGCGAGTCCGCCTGCCGCTCCATCGCGTCGCGGGCTTCGTGCAAACCGACCCGCAGCTCGGCGATGCCGGTGGCCAGGATGGTGCTGAAATACGAATCGTCGTTGACCAGCAGGTTGTACATTTCCTGGAAGTCGCGCTGGCCGAGGAGGTTTTCGCACTCGGCGACAATCGCCGGCGGGGCCATCACGTCCACGCGGAATTGAATGAACAACTGAATCACCGTGGCGACGAAGTACATCGACAGCAACACGATGAACAAGCCGATCAGCCCGGAACTGCGGCAGACCCACATGAAGTAGCTTTCACGGGCGACGGCCGGAGGAGTGGCCGGTGCACCAGCGGCGGGAGCACCAGCAGCCGGAGCACCACCACCGGCAGCGGGGGCAGCGGGGACTGCTGGAGCCGCGGGAACTGCTGCGGCACCGCCCATGGGTTCCTGCCCCCAGACCGAACTCGTCCACATCCCTAATTGAACTAGCCCCAACGCTACGATGGCCACACTGAGCACGCCGACGGCGCGACGCCGATGCGGACTGGTCATGTCGGTTAAATCTCTCTGCACGGGTGCGCTCTCCACAGTTTCACGGTGCTAGTTGGCTGGGGTCCGGTGAACCAAAGGGATCAAGTATGGTTAGCGGCGGGGAATCCCGCCAGCATACGCTGTTAACAGAATACTCAGTACTGGGTACTCAGTACTGGATATGGGTCGAACCTTACTTCGCAAATCGATCGCAGATTTATTCAGCTTCGCTGTTTTTTCACTTCCGCTGGGGCAAGTCGCCAGGGGTGAGGATGAGCGCCCCTGTGGGAAAGTCCGCCGCATGATGCTGGGCATGGACTTACAGCACGACGGGGCCGCCCCCAGGCACCGCGCAGCCACTGTCTCCCCACCCGCGAACCCTATGGTCCACGGACTAACTCGCAAACCGAAGCGAACCTTGATTTTAGTACGCCGCATGGCGCTTCGGCAAGCGACTGGGCGGGGCAAAGCCGAGGCATTCCAAACGGGGGACGCCGGCAGGCCGCAGTGGCAGCCCAAAGGGCGGGGGATGATCGGGGCTGGCGGCTTTCGCGGGCGACCTCGGGCAACCCCCGGGCGGAGCCCGGGGCTATGAGAATGACGGCCCCCCGCGATTGGTGGGAGTCTCACCCGGTTCATTCCGATTGTTCGTTGAAACCGAACCCGATTGACCGTCGAGTAATTCGCCGAGCGCGTTCGCTTGACACCTGCCGCGGCGCCCGGTACGGTTTCGACCAACACGCTGTTTGCCACCGCTCTGTTCTTTCCTTCCTCTCCTTGTGGGCCCCGACATGTCACTGAACCAACTGTTTGGGAAGAAGAAGCTCGACGATCTGCTGGCCGAAATGGCGGGAGATCACCGCCTCCGCCGGGTGCTGGGGCCGGTCACGCTGACCAGCCTGGGGGTCGGGGCGGTCATCGGGGCGGGCATCTTCGTGGCCACAGGCGCGGCAGCCAACCAAACGGCCGGCCCGGCTCTGATGGTTTCTTACGTTGTGGCCGGAATCACCTGCATCTTCGCGGCGCTGTGCTACGCCGAGTTCGCCTCGATGGCCCCGGTGGCGGGCAGCGCGTACACCTATGCCTACGCCACGCTCGGCGAGTTGTTCGCCTGGATCATCGGCTGGGATTTGATTCTAGAATACGCGGTGGGAGCCGCGACGGTGGCCAACGGGTGGTCGGGGTACCTTCAAGAGAGCGTGCTGCCGAAGCTGTGGCTGACTATTCCTTTTGTCCTAAGCGGGGCGCCGCAGAAGTACGACGAAGGGCACATCCTCCCCAACATCAGAGCCGACTTCGACGGCGGCCCGGTCACGCAAAGGGTCATCAAGGAAGCTGTGACCAAGGAGGCCGGGAAAAAAGTGGCCGCCGAAAACATCTTTTGGGTTCGCCTCAATGTGAAGGGCTATTATGGCAATGCCGCGGTAGCGCAGCAGGTCGTGAAGGACGGCCTGTTTTGGGTTACGACAGAGGCCCCCCCATCGCCCAAAGGGGGCGCGGAGAAGGTCCCACCGGAGATGATGCTGCCGAAGGATACACCAGTCGGCAAGGTTAACGATCCGGCTGTGGAAGCCAAGATCACGCATCGGCAGTACTCCGCATCGACCATCAAGATTGGCCTGGTGGGGGATCCGGCCGTCGAGGCCAAGATCACCAACCGCCAGCAAGCGGTGGTCAACATCATGGCCGTGCTGGCCGTGTTTGTCGTGACGCTCGTGCTGGTCAAAGGGATCAAGGAAAGCGCGGGTTTCAATGCCGCGATGGTTCTGGTCAAAGTGGCGGCGGTGCTGTTTGTGATTTTCGTCGGCGCGTATTACGTGAACCCCGCGAACTGGAGGCCGTTTGCGCCGTACGGCTGGACCGGATTAAGCTTTTTCGGCAAACGGATTCTGGGAGGCGTCAATTCCGGCGGCGACCCCGTGGGGATGCTGGCGGGCACGGCTATTATCTTCTTCGCGTACATCGGGTTCGATTCGGTTTCCACGCACGCGGAAGAGGCGAAGAACCCGCGCCGCGACGTCCCGATCGCCATCATCGCTTCCTTGCTGATCTGCACCGTGCTGTACATCGGAGTGGTCGCGGTGCTGACCGGCATGGTCCCCTACAACAAGCTGAGCATCGAAGCGGGGGTCTCCAACGCCTTTCAGCAATGCGGGCTTCCCTGGGCGGAGTTCATTGTCGCCACGGCGGGCGTAGCGGGCATTACCTCCGTGCTCCTGGTGATGATGCTCAGCGCGCCGCGCGTGTTTCTAGCGATGGCCCGCGACGGCCTGGTGCCGAAGAAATTCTTCGCCGACGTGCACCCAAAGTTTCAGACCCCCTGGAAGAGCACGATCCTGATTGGCGTTTTTGTGGCGCTGCTCTCCGGCTTGCTGCCGATCAACGCCTTGCTGCACATGACGAACATCGGCACGCTGTTCGCCTTTGTGATTGTTTGCATAGCCGTGCTGGTGATGCGCGTTATTAATCCTGGCGCGGCGCGGCCCTTTCGTTGCCCTTGGGTGCCCGTGGTTCCGATTTTGGGCATTGTGTGCTGCTCGATTCTGATGTTCTCTCTGCCTGCCGCGAATTGGTGGCGATTGATCATCTGGCTGGCGCTGGGCCTGGTGATCTATTTTGCTTACGGATACCGGCACAGCATCCTAGGCCACGAACTACGCGACGAGATCCGCAAGCACGGCGCGTCGGGGGCGGGATCGCTGAGGGATTGAGGATTGCAATCCGTAGGGTGGGTCGCTAACCGGACGCGCCGCTGGGGCAGCGGCGGCTAACGGCGATCTTGTCACCAAGAATTGGTCATTGGGATTTGGTCATTGGACATTCCCGCCTACTCCACCTTCGTCGGCCGGGCCCAGGTTTGATTTTTCTTGTAGCGCTCGGCACGGTCGATCACCGTGGCGTCTTTGCTGGCGCGGATCACCTGGTCGAGCACTTTGTCGAACTCCTGCTTGTTCGGCTCGCGTAATTCGCGGTGGTGGGCCAGTTCGACGATCGATCCGCACGCCTGCTGGGCCAGGGCAGGCTGGTTGAGATAGCCGACGATGAACCTCAGCGATTCCACGCTCCGCACGGCGCTGGCCCGCTTGAGCACCAGGTTTCGCTCTTCGTCCTTGTTGCACATCGTCATCGCCTTTTGCAGCAGGGCCAGGCGGTCGGCGGCGGTTCGCTTGTCGGGCAACGGGGCGACGCGGATCAGCGCGGCCAGAGCCATTTTCTTATGCTCCGGATGGGCATCCGTCTCGGCCAGCACGATCAACCGCGGCGCGATCGACGCTTCCGGCCAGTTGCACAATGCTCTCAGGCCAATTTCATGGGTCTTGGCATCCGAATCGGCAATCGCCGCTTCAACAATCTTCAGAGCGGCCGGCCCGCCAACCCGCCCCAGCGTGGGCAACAGCGCCGCCCGATCCGCAGCCGGAAGCTGATCCATCGCGGCGATCAGCGGGGCGGACTGCTTGTCCGCGCTGGCGATGCGGCCGCAGACCAGCGCCACTGCTCGCTCGGCCGAATCGCGCTGCGGGCCTTTATCCGCCTTGAGCACCCCCTGCACCATGCCGCCGATCTGCTCGGGGCCCGCCAACTGCCCGAGGGCCAGCATCGCCGCCGCGCGGACCGCCGGATCGGCCTCCTGCACCTGGGCCAGGATATCGGCGATGGTATCGAGCGCCCGTCGCGTGGCCAGGATATCGATCAGCACCGCACGCAATGGCGGCGCGGCTTGTTTCATCTCCGCCGCAATGGCCCCGTTGGCCTTGTCGCCGCGGAGACGAACCAGGCTCTTGCGTGCCGCCTTTTGCTCGGCCTTGCTCTCCGCGATGGCCAAACGGGCCAACTGCGCCGCGTCGGACGGATCGCCGAGCGCGCCCAAGGCGAGAATCGCGGCTGGACGAACTGCATCGTCATGGCTTTCCGAAAGAATCGCCACGACCGCTGGCCGGGCCGCCGCATCGCCACGATCTGCCAAGGCGCTAAGCAACGCCGCCTGCGCCTCGGGCGAGAGCTTCGGCAGCAAGGCCGCGAACTGTTTGGTGGCCGCGGTTCCCTTCGCCTCCGTGCGAACCTGATCGAGCCCCAGGGCCCGGACGTCTTTGTCCTTGTCGCTAACCAGCGTAATGACAGTTTGGATCAGATCATTGCCGGCGTCATCCGCGGCGGCGGCAAAGTCAACCAAGCCGATCGTTCCCAGGCACAAAACGCAAACCGGCAGCAGCAGGAGATTGGACTTCAAAGTGCCACCTCGCGAAAGGTTTCAAGATACAATTTCACCACGGAGGCACCGCAGCGCGGAGACGAAGACCCCAATGACCGTCCTGGGTGCGATGCTACGGCGGAAAACGTGAACTCTACTTCTTCCCCGCGCACAACAGCATGCCGCGGGTGGCGGCCAGCTTGATGTACTTGGGCTGCTCCTGGCCGATGAGCGATTTGTAAACGGCCAGGGCTTCCGCCTTGTTGCCGGCGGCCAGCAGGGACTCCGCACACGCCAGGCTGGCGTCGGTGGCGTCGAGCTTGGCCGTGGCGGCGGAAGGCTGGGTGGCAAGCAGCGCCTTCGCCGCTTCCGGGGTGTGGATGTCGCCCAAGGCCGAAGCGGCCGCGCCGGCCACCATCGCGTCGGAGTCGCCGAGCAGCGCCGCCAGCGCCGGCACGCTGGCCGCGTCCTGACGCACGCCGAGCGATGCGATCACGCCTACTTTGAGTACGCCGCTGAGCTTCGGCAGAGCGTCTCGCATCGCCGCGGCCGCTTCGGGCACCTGGATGCGCTCCAAGGCGTAGCGGGCCATGTGCGAGTTGTCTTTGTCCGGCAGCAGCGCGGCCAACGCCGGCACGGAAGCCGCGGTGCCGATCAACATCAGCTTGCGGCAGACGAAATCCTTCGAGTCGCGCGAGACGTCGGTCTTGAGCAGCTCGGCCAGACGGGCTTCGAGCTTCTCGCGGGCCGCCGCGTCGCCGTGCGTGGCGACCACCTCCTCGGTGATCGGCAGCAGAACTTTCGGATCGGTTCCCCAGTTGTACGTTTTCAAGGCGTCAAAGGCCTTATCCACTGCGGCTTGATCTGACATGGCGAGTATCCTCGTTTGAAGTTTGAATTGATTGGGAAGGTTCTGCGACGTAGCGTAAACGACGCAGCTACTATAGTTGCCACGGCTCCCGGCGGGCTCGGTCGACCATCCGATTGGCTTCCTCGTCGCCGGTGAACTGCTGTGCCGCGGCGTCCCATTTCAGTGTCCGCTGCAGCGTGTAGGCGATCGTCGCCAGATGCGAAACAGCCACGGTGTTCACCGCCAGCTCGATGTCGCGGAACGGCTTTTCGCGGGTCTTCACGCAATCAATAAAGTCGCCGTAGATGCCACCCTGTCCCTTGTATGTCGGCACCGGCTTGGCTGCCCGCTTCTCGCCCGGGGTTCCTTCGACTTGCATGTGCCCCGTCTTGGGCTTGTTGTGATGGAACAGCAGTCCGTTCGGGTAGCGGAGCGTGACGTACTTTCCATCTTTCTCGTCGTGGTAGATCACTTCCTCAGGCTGCAATTCGCGGACGTCCACGGCGAAAGTGGCGCCGCCAAAGTGATGCGCGCCCCAGTCGGTCATGCCGCCGCCGGAGTAGTCGATGTACGAACGCCAACTGCCGCCGCTGGTGCCGAAGTTGCCGTCGCAACGCTTGGAGTTGTACGGAGCCCACGGTGCCGGGCCGAGCCACATCTCCCAGTCGATATCGGCCGGCACCGGTTGAGCCGGCAGATTGCAGGGCTGCGACAGCGGGCCGACATTCACATTGATCGACTTGATGTTGCCGAGTTCCCCACCCCAGCACTTGTTGACCAGACCTCGATAATCTTCCAGCACGCGCTGGCTGCCGCCGGAAACGACGCGGCCATAACGGCGGGCGGCCTGGACCATCAGCGGCCCTTCGCGCAGCGTGCGAGTCTCGGGCTTCTGGCAGTACACGTCCTTGCCGTGGCGGCAGGCTTCGATGACGACAATCGCGTGCCAGTGGTCGGGTGTGGCACAATGGATGGCGTCAATATCGGTGCGCGAGATCAACTCGCGGAAATCGTTGTACGCCTTGCAATCCTTGTTGTGGTAGTGGCCGTCGACCTTGCCCTTCGCCCCGTCGCGGGCCCCTTTGCGGACGTCGCACACTGCAACGTATTGCACGTCGCCGCGACCCAGGAACGCACCCTGGTCGCCGCGACCCATGTTGCCGATGCCGATGCCCCCCATCACGATCCGGTCGCTGGCGGGCGGCCGGGTGGCGTCGCCCAGCGCCGAGGAAGTAATCACGTACGGAATGGCGATCGCCGCGCTGGCGGCGCCGGCCGTCTTGAGAAAGTCGCGGCGCGATGGTTGCTTGGGAGTGTCCTGGGGATTGTCCATAGTCTTGACCTCTCGGGATGCCTGGGTGGAGCCGGGGCCCTGCGGAGCAAGAGACCGGCCGGTCGGAGGAAGGAATGGTCGGCGCTGTAGCGACTTCAACTCAAGGCGAGTTCATCACAGGGGCTCGCAAGCCGGCATTGGTGGGTTCCGGCCAAAAGCGCCTGCACAAGCTCCTACTAATAACCTCCCGCCGGGGGTCTTGTCTAGGATGGCGGGAGCCCGGCGTGCATAGCCCCGGGCTCCGCCCGGGGGTTGCAGTATCGCCAGACCGGCCAGCGAAATCGTTCACTAGCCCGACTCGCAAGCGAGGGAGCACGGCTCTCCGTCCCTCGCTTGCGCTTCGGGCTAGTAACTGCTCGCGGTTGCACGACCCCACACCAAAGCCGGGCCGGAAAATCTCGTTAAAATCACCTCGCCCCTTACGCGCTAATCCCCTGGGTGAGCAGCATGAATGCCGTTTCCAGGTTGATCTCTTCTTCCTTAAACAGCGTGAGCTGGTGCCCGGCCTGGATCAAGAGCGTCGGCAGGTGGCTGTAGTCCACGGTGTCGGCCACGAGCGTGACGACCAGATGGTCTGGCTTCTCTTCGATCTTTTCGACTTTGGCGTCCGATTCCAGCAACCGTGCGGCTTGCTGCAGCGGGCCTGCCACGGCGATGTTCAGCACCGGCTGGCGGCGCACCTGGCGCATCACTTCGGCCACGTCCGCGTTGACGATCAATTCCCCCCGCTCGATGATGCCGATCTTGTTGCAGATGTCGGCCAGCTCCGGCAGGATGTGGCTCGATACCATGATCGTCTTGCCGAGGTCGCGCAGCCGCTTGATCAGCTCGCGCATTTTGATCCGCGCGCGGGGATCGAGCCCGCTGGCCGGCTCGTCGAGCAGCAGCACCTGCGGGTCGTGCAGCATCACGCGGGCCAGCCCCAGGCGCTGCGTCTGCCCGCGCGACAACGTGTTTGCCTGGGCATGGCGTTTGAATTCCAGGTCCACCAGGTCGAGCACCCGATCGCACACCTCGCGGCGGGCGCGGCCTTCGATGCGGTAGCAGGCGGCGAAGAACTCCAGGTACTCGATCACCTTCATGTCGTCGTAGACGCCGAAGAAGTCGGGCATGTAGCCCACCATGCGGCGGATCTCGCGGGTGTGCGTGTAGATCGAATAGTCGCCGATGTACGCCTCGCCCCAGGTGGGGTCGAGCAGCGTGGCGAGCATCCGCATCGTGGTCGTCTTGCCGGCCCCGTTGGGACCGATGAAGCCGAACACATCCCCCTTGCTCAGATCGAGATCGAGCTTCTTGACGGCAAAAAAATCGCCGTACTTCTTGGTGAGGTCGAGGGTTTTGATCACGGGTTGGCTATCGGCTGTCGGGGCAAGCTGTCGGCTGTCAGCTATCGGCTGTCAGCTTTTTGAAGTGGCTCTGAATCTAAATAGCTGATAGCCGACAGCCGATAGCTGACAGCCCAAAGCCTCACCGCTCTTTCTGCACTATCGGCACAATCACGCGATATACGGCGGTCCGGCCCGTCGCGCTCTCCACCAGCGGCCGGTGGCCATCTTGCGGTTCGGCCGCCGGGCTGCGGCTGAACGCGAGCAACACGGCCCGGTCCTCTTGCTCCAACTGATCGGACAGATCGACGAGCGATTCGTAACGGTGCTTGAGCCGAGTATAGTCGGCCCCCCCGACCTTTTGATAGAAGGTCATCAATTCAATGATCCGCGCGCTGCTGAGGCTATAGCGGTCGTACGCCTCGTCGGCTTCGCGCGGGGCGCGGATGTGCGAAGCGACGGAACGCGGGCCCAGGTCGTCGCGGATCTGCAGTTGCTGCCCCGGAGCTAGCGTCCCCAGGCGATACGCCCAGCGGCCCGTCAGCAGCACGCAATTCTCCAGCGTCAGCGGCGAGCGGTTCGTCACGCTGCCGCTAAGGTAGCCTTCCAAACCGCTTTGCGACGGCCAGATCGCGGCGGCCAGCGGCGCCTCGGCCTCGGGGGTCCAACGGGCAACGAAGCTTTTGGTCGACCAGACGGCAATCGGCACGTCAACGAGCGCGTTAAGCCCCGGGGCGAACTGGTACGGCCGACTGCCAATCGGCGCGATCGCCCGCGACTCCATCCCCCCCAGCGCCGGCCCCGGCAAACCGAGCCAGGAAAGCAGCACATCTTCTGATGGTTTATCGCTCCCTTTGGCAGTTGTGTTATCTGCCTCGGAAACAGGCCGCAGCGACAGGTTGTACGCCTGGCTGTGTGGGCTGAAGATGGTGAACCAAGTCGTAGCCCGGCGAGATGCAACGCCATCCGCTTTAATCGAATCGTAATCCACCACGTCCATCTGGTTCACTCGCAGCTCGTCCCCCTTGAGCCAGCGGGCCAGGCCATACGCCCCGCCCGACGCTGCCAGAATCAGCAGCGGCAGCGTGAGCCACGTCAGTTCCATGCGGCGCCGCAGCACCCGGCTGAGGAAGAAATAATCGCCGGGGCCCAAGAGCGCGACATAGCTCATCAGCAGCACCAGCAGCAGCCAGAACGGCAAGATGCTGACTCCCTGCGGTTGGAATTGATCGAGCGATGCGCGAAGCTGGCCGCTGAGGTCGTCGTACCCGGTGTGCGTCACCTCGCCGCGGAGTGAAGTCGTCTCCGCGTCGGCGCCGCCGCGGCGCGGCATGAACAATCCGGCCAACAGCGGTCCCGTGCCGCTCCAGCGGCCGAAAATAGGCTCGTCGAGGTCCACCGCCAGAAACAACACGCGGCCGAAGCCAAACGCCCGCTGGACGATCAGCGGCAAATCGGTCGCCCGCGAGCCCGAATACGCCAGCACGCTGCCGCTGAGGGACTTGAGCCGGGCGGCGTCGAGCCGCAGCGGCTCACCTTCGGTGAGCGTTTCCAACGGCGACTCGACGCCGCTGGCTTTTTCCAGTGCGCCGGAAGTGGTGAGCGACATCAGCCGGTCAAACGCGCCGGGGATCCAATGCGATAGGGCAGAGCCGGGGGAGAGAAGTTTTTCGGCATGTGTTCCGGCCGTGACGATCACCGTGCCGCCGCGGCGCAGCCACTTGTCGAGCGGGCGAAGCTTGGGAGGCTGGGGCAACGTCCCAGATGCATCGACCGTTGATTTCTGGGGCGTTGCCCCAGGCACCCGGTTCTTGGATTCCGCAGGATCACTCAGCAGCTTGTCGAGCCCCGCCGCGGTGCCAGAGATCAGCACGGCGTCGACCCCTTCATAGCCATACCACTCCGTCGGCAATTGCGCGGCGTCCTCGACCGCGACCACTTCGCCGCCGCTGGCATGAAACGCCTTGTCCGCGGCCAGCGTGGCCGCCAAATGCTGCGTGCGGCCGAGCGTGAGCACCAGCCACGCGTCCGACGGCATCGCCGGCAAAAGCTCGCCGCCGGCCAGATCGAACGTGCGGCGCGCCACGATTTGGCCTTCGTTGCGCACCGCGACGGTCATGTCGCCGGTCGCCCGGCCGATCTTGACGTAGAGTCGCACCGACAGGGGCTGGTGTGACGCGACGGAGATCGCCTGGGTGAATTGCGTCGGCGCGCCGTCGCTATCCGGGACTGTCACTTCAAGCGTGCAGGTTTCTTTTTCGGCCAGGCCGCTGACCGTGACGGACAACGGCGTCCAATAGCCGAGCTTGTAGTGCCCGCCGAAGCCGATTTCGGCTTTAGCGATCTGCGGCCGAGCCTCGCCAGCCGCCAGCGCTGCCGAGGACAACAAAAATATGAGCGGCAATGCGACTAGATAGTAGGGCGGGTCAAAGACCCACCAGTTATTACCAATCCTGCCCGTCATGGCTTCTCCGCGTCGTCGCAGGTGCAGACGAGCTTCTCGCAGCCAGGGCAGCCGCCGCCGTATTTCGCGCTGACGGCGTCGCTGAGGTCGATACCGGCCACGTTGGCCATGGTGGTGAGCCACGCCAGCACGTCGGCAAACTCGGCCGCTCGCTCCGCCTGCGTGCCGCTGCGCAGCGCCGCGGCCAGCTCGCCCACTTCTTCGGCGAACCACATGTAGGTGCCGTCGATCCCGCGGGCGACGTCCTTCGGGCCGTACATCTGCTCGATCAACTGCTGAAAGTCGCGCAGCGAGACGGGTGCGGAGCGGGGCGGGGCAGGGGAGTGCGCGGGATTGCTGTCGGTCATGGTCCGATTTGTTTCTCTAAAGGGGCGATGGCCGCGTCGTCGGGCCACAGTTTTTTCAGTTCGTCGAGTGCTGCCCTCGCTTTCACCTTGTCGCCAGCCGCCAGATGCGCCTTGACCAGCGCGATGCGCAGTTCCGCCTTTTTCGGTTCCAGCACGATGGCAATTTCATATTCGGCCGCGGCGGCCGGGTACTGCTTCAGCTCCAGGAGTGAGGCGGCCCGCGTGCGATGGGCTTCAACGTCGCTGATATCGATGTGCAACAACTCCGTGGCCCAGCGGGCGGCCGCGGCGTTGTCTTTCGCGGCCACGGCCAATTGCATCAGCTTCTGGCGGACCGTCAGGTCGTCGGCGTCGTGCAGCGCCACCTCTTCCAGCACGGGCTGGAGCCTGGCGTTGTCTCCCGACTTCAAGTAGACGCGGGCTTGCAGTTTGGCCCACGAGTGATCGTCGCCAAAGCGGTCGCGACCCAGTTGATACAGTTCGGCCGCCGCGGGGTAATCCGCCTCCTTGTACTTCATTCCGGCCAGCAGCTTGAGCAACCCTGGATGGGGCGACTTGCGATCGAGCGCCGCATTGAGCCGCTCCGCCACGCCGTCAGTGTTCCCCACCAAGATATCCAGCCGGGCCAGCACGTACGTCGCCTGCGGATGCTGGGGCTTGATCTTCAGCGCCGCGCGGGCCAGTTCCCCCGCTTTGGGATACGCGCCACGATCGAGATACATGTTGGCCAGCGTGGCCATTTTGTCCGCGTCCTTGGGATCGGCCTCAACGGCCTTCATCAGTTCCAGGAACTTTACCTTGGGCTGCGCGGGAGGAAGATGCAGACCAGCCACCAGTTCCTTCAGATGCTTGGTGTATCCCTTCTCGAACTCTTCGACGCTCACACCGAACGCCCGCTGGATGGCGGCGGTGGTCGAAAGATTGTCCGCATAGCCGGCGAGCAGCTTCGCCAAGGCGTCAGGGCCATATTGCTTGAGCATGTACTCGGCGTACAACTCCGCCTGGCAGTAGGCCATCTGCCAGTCGTCGCTCGACTCGGGATGGATGAAGCCCTGGTTGATCGTGTTCAAATTGAACACCTTGCCGGCGGGCACTCGCTCCAGCAGCATCCGGTTCCACTCTTCCTGCCGCGGCGCCCCTTCGTTGTAAACGGCCAGCGCTTCGGTGTACCAATGTGGAATGCGGTAGTTCGTCTGCTGCAGGTTCAGCACATGGATGAACTCGTGCTGCACGACGCGCGACCAATTGAACTGCTTCTTCATCGACGAGGGCGACACCATCGCCACCGTGCGACCCACACAGGCCGCGATCGTATGCACGTGCGGCAAACCCACCGTGCGGGCACTGAACCAGCCATGCCCTGAGGTATTCTTCGCCTTGTTGAACATCTCGAACAGCGTCTTGCCGGGGAGCGAGTAGCCAAACTGCTTGGTCAGCTTCGGATACACCTCTTCGAGAAACTGGGCCAGGGCGCGGGCTTGCAGCGCGTCCTTCTGCGGATCGAAGCGAACGATGAAATGCTCCGTCTCGATGGTCTCGTACTTGTCGAGGACGTCGAGGACTTCCAGGCTGTTTTTGACGCGCACGTTGCCGAAGTCGACTTTAAACGCGTTTTCCAACTGCTCGCGGGCTTGCTTCTCGTTGCCCAATCGCATTTCGACCAGGGCCTGCTGGCTGTAGGCGCCGGTCAACTGCGGCAGTTCGCGGACGGCGATGGCATAATATGTGGCCGACTCGGGCCAGCGGCGCAGCGTGTCGAGGCTTTCGGCCAGCGCGACGTAGAACTCGCCCGGATGCGGGTTGCGGCTCCGGGCTTCGGCCGCCAGCTTTTCCAGCCGCGTGTCGGGGCCGGTTTTTTCCAGGCCGTCGAGCGCGCCGCGCGCGGCGGCCAGCCGGCCCAGCGTCGCTTCATCCGTGGGGCGCAGCTTGAGTGCCTCAACCAGCGCCTTCTCGGCCGAGGCCGGATCAAAATTGGCCAGGTCCACGTCGGCCAAAACGAGCTGGGCATCCAGCAGCCGTGGATTGATCTTCAGGGCCTGCTTGGCCGCCTGGCGGGCTTCGTCCAGTTGATAGCTCTGCAACGCCAGCCGCGCCAGCGCCACGTAGATTTCCGGCGCGTTGGGATTGATCTTCATCGCCGCCTTGAACTCTTTGACCGCTTCCGGCTGGTTGTACTTTTCCAGAAACAGCAAACCCGAGTTGAGGTGCGCCGGCCAATAGTCGGCGTCGATCGTCAGCGCGTCCGGATACACGTCGTTGACCAGCCGGCCGAACTGATCGTCGATCCGCTGCCAGCGGGCATTTTGCGCGAGCGCCAAAGCGGTCCAGCGCAGGGCGTCGGGATCGGTGAACTTTTCAGTGCGGTTGTAATAGTCGACGAACCAGGCGTACGCCTTGTCCGCCTCCGCCAGCTTGCCGGCGGAGCGCAGCAGCTCCGCGCCGATCCAATGGGCCAGCGGCTCGTCGGCGTCGAGCTTGATGGCGGCGTCGACCAGTTTTTGCGCCGCCGCCGTGTCGCCGCGGTCAAATGCCAACCGTGCCCGTTGGGCCGGCAGGCTTGCCAATTTTGGATGTTGCTCAGCGAGCCTGGCAAGCAGCTTGTCGGCCTTGTCCACATCCCCCACCGCTTCGGCGCAGCGGGCCAATCCCAGCGTGGCGGCGAGCGGCTCACGCTTGGTCAGCAACTCATACGACTCGGCCGCCTCCGCATAATGGCCGCGGCGATACAACTGCCGGGCGGCGGCCAACGGATCGGCCGGCGGGGCAGACGGTGGCGGCGAAGGTTCGGCGGCGGCCGGTTTGGCCGCGGGGTGAACTTCGTCATCGTCGTCGTGGGCGGAAGCGACGCGAGGGAGGCAGATCGCACTGATGAGAATGCCGAACGACAATGCCAACGAGCGGACCGTAGGGTACGCGCAGCGTACCACCTCGGGCATGCCACGTAAAAATTGGTACGCTGCGCGTACCCTACGGAGAGCACTTGGTGCGATTGGGACGTCGGTCTTCATGCAAACGGCTCTCGGCAAGGGGTGTTAATCAACGGTATCCCAACCGAACCACCACGGCAAGCGGCAGACCGCCTTCTAGTAGCAGAAGGGAACGCGCGCCTCTACAATCTTACCGGAGTTTCCCCATGGATTAGACCGCCGCGGTGATGAGCGTATGCGACCTGATAATGCTCGTGATTGCCGCAGCCATGATCATGGCCTGCCGTCGGCGCTCGCGAATACTGGCCCTGTGGGCATTCCTGGTGATGTTTTTGTTAAGCATCCTGATGCAGCCCTGGACCGGTTTTACGCCCATGGTAAGCCCGACCTCAAGCGCTTCCGACCTCGCCTATTGGAACCGGGAGAGTCGATTCCTGGCAAAATGCTGGTCGATTGAACTGGGCGCCATGTTCCTGGTGCTGCCACTGGCACTGCGGCGAAGAACTGAAGATCCAATTGTCTGAACCCGCCCAGCGTCAATCTGCAATTTGAAATCCCCACCCCCTACGGCCGCGCCACACTCTTCGCCATCTCCTTCATCGCGGCCATCCGTCGATTGACCCCGGCATACGGGTCGCTCGCCGCTTGCTCGGGATCGACATATTCCGCCAGATCCCGCAGCGCAATCACCGTGCAGTTCTTCTCTTTCAGATAGCGCAGGTACTGGTCAAGTTGCTCCGGTGTCGTGCTGACCCAGGAGTGCAGCTTGGCCGGCACGCCGTGCAGCGTGAGCACGCAGATCTTGCCGTCGCGGGCCTGGTCGACAGCCCACACGAGGTCTGCAAACCGCATCTGTGGGCCGGCGGTGGCGGTGAAGGGGATCAGCAGCGGGTGGTCTTCCTTCGGATCGTACGCAAATCCTCGGCCGCCCCCTTCGACGTATTTCAATTCCGGATACATGCCCCGGCGGGCGAACAAATAGCCCCGCTCGCGCAGCACCTCGACCGACTTCAAATCGTGGGCATAACCCGGATAGCAAAATGTCATCGGGCGCGGGATGCCATGCTCCGCGCACCGCTTTTCGATCGTCGCCACGTCGTTGTTAAACGCCTCTCGCGTCTGCGTGGTGGGATTGTCATGGCGGCCGGTGTGGTTGCCGATTTCAAAGCCCAGCGCGTCGAGCCGCTGCACTTCGTCCCAGGTGAGGAAGTTTTTCTTGTCCTTCGCGGCCCCGAGACCCTCGGTGATAAAGAACGTGGCACCGAAGCCGAATTTCTTCAGCGCCGGGGCCACGGTCTCGATATCCGATTTGTTGCCGTCGTCGAAGGTGAGGACCACGAGCCGATCGGGTATCGGCTTGAGCGGTCCGTTGCCGGTTGCGGTTTTGCTGTCTGGAGGGCGGGTGAGCGGGGCGGCTCCCGGGCGGAGCCCGGGGCTATGGGAGGACGGTTGCGATTGGGCGCCGTCGGACGCGGCGGGCTTCTTCGGCGCAGCGTCGGCCGGCAGTACCCTGGCCACCGCCGTCGCGTTGCCAAACTTCTTAAAATCCTTGAACGTCCACACCACCTTCTTGTCCGGCGTGACTTCGATCACCTGGGGGTTCGCCGGGCCGGCGTGGCAGTTGACGATGATCGTGTTGCCGTTGGGCAGGCGATCGACCATCGTGATCCAGGCCAGCGTGATGCCCGGCAGGTCGTGCTCCTTCACTTCCCACACAATCTTCCCCGCCGGATCGACTTCGATCACGCTATGCCCATCGCCGGTGCCGATGAGCGTATTGCCCGAGGCCAGCCGCAGGGCAGAATAGACTTTCTTGCCGATCTTATACTCCCACACGACGGTACCCTGCGGGTCGTACTCGCGGACGGCGTTCTCCCCTTCGTGGGCAACGAGGTAATGGCCGCTGTCCAGCTTGCGAACCAGCCGCGTATCGCGATGCGGATTCGGCTCGGCCAGCTTGAGCTTCACGGTGGCCACGATCTTGCCGTCGCGATCGACCTCGATAATCCGCCCCGGCCCCGATTCGGCGATCATCGTGCACCCGTCAGCCAGCCGCTGAAATGCGTGGACCTCGATCTTGCCGTGCGGCGCGTCTGCACCCGCGTCGTATTGCCAGACGATCTTATGATCGGGCGACATCTCGACGATTTTGGTCCAACCCTGCTGAAACAGAATGTTGCCGTTGGGGAGCAGCGCCGCATCGTGGATATCGTGAATCGGCGTCTCCCAGGAGAGCGTGCCGTCCGGCTCGACGATCGCCAGCCGTTTGGTCGAGTAATCGCCAACGAGCAGCCGATGGCCGGGGGATTTGGCGGCGTCGTCGGCCGATGCCGCTGGCGACAGTGCGGCGCATAGTGTGCTGATTGCGATGCCCAGAAATACGCCGCGGAGGAGTGTCATCGGTGGGATCCTTAGTTTAGTGAAGAGCCGCGAGAGAAGTCACACAGATCGCGATCGTTAAATGGCGGTGAGCAGTGAACTATGAGCAGCGACTACGGTCAACGCGCTCCTCTTCGAGTCGCGGCTAAACATTTCGCATTCCTCAATCCTCAATTCCCAATCCCGCCCCCTACGCACCATACTTCCCCAACCTTCCCGCGTTCGCCATCGCCAGCGGCATCAGGTACCGGGCCTCAAACTGCCCCAGGCCGCCGCGGAGGCAGTCCGCTTCGCCAAATCGTTCGCAGCCGTCGGGGCGGCAGTGGTCGGCCACCAGGAGCGTCGGCACGGGGTGCCAACTGTGGGAGCGCAGCATGCTGGGCGTGCTGTGGTCGCCGGTGACGATCAGCACGTCGGGTTTCAGTTCCATAATGCGCGGCATGATGTCGTCGAGTTCTTCGATCCGCTTCACTTTGGCGTCGAACGCGCCGTCTTCACCGGTGCTGTCAGTGTACTTGAAGTGCAGGAAGAAGAAGTCGTATTTGGACCAGTTGTCGCGCAGCACACCCACCTGGTCGGCGAGCGATTGGGCCTGGCCGACGATATCCATCCCCACCAGCCGGGCGAGCCCTTTGTACATCGGATAGACGGCGATCGCCGCCGCGTTTAGGCCATACACTTCTTCGTAGCTCGGCAGCGACGGCCGGGCGGCGAAACCGCGGAGCGTCAGGCCGTTGGCCTTCGCTTCGCCAGCGAGCAGTTTTTGCGCCTGGGCGACAAACTCCGCGGCCACTTCGGCGGTGCGTTGGCTGTCAGGGCGGGCCGCCTTCGAGGCGAGCGGCGGCACACCCGTTTCCTGCGGATCGGTGTCGTGAACATGCTCGCCCAGCCCCGCGGCACGGAACACGACGACGAACCGATGCTCTTTCACCGGCTCGACAAAAACCTCCACGCCGGGGATCTTCACGTCGCGCAGCCGGCGGGCGAGCGGAGCGCTCTCGTCGCTGGCGATGCGACCCGCGCGGCGGTCGCTGATCAGCCCGTTCTTATCGAGCGTGCAAAAGTTGCCTCGGGCGGCGACGTCGGTCGGCTGCAGCTCGAACCCGATGCCGGTCGCCTCGAGCGCTCCGCGGCCAATCAGATATTTGAGCGGATCGTAGCCGAACAATCCCAAATGCCCCGGCCCGCTGCCCGGCGTGATCCCCAGCCGCACCGGAATGCTCAACCCACTGACGCCGCGGCGGGCCAGGGCGTCGAGATGCGGCGTGGCGGCCGTCTCGAGTTCCGTTTTCCCGCCCGGCTGCTGCGGCAGCCCCCCGAGGCCGTCGGCCACGAGCATGACGATTTTGGTTTGGTTCTTTTGGATCAGCGACGGCAAGAGTTCGATCAAGTCCATGGTTTTCGATTTTCGATGTGCGATTGTGGATTTGCGATTGGGAAACGATGTTTAGCCACGACCCGCAGGAGAGCGCGTCGTCCCCCTCTCCCTCCGGGAGAGGGCCGGAGTGAGGGAGCGTCAGCCTAATCATAGCGCCAGCGAGTCGTTTTCGCCCCCCTTGTGTTAGCAAAAACCGCCGCAAACACAAGCCGCGTTGCCGCGTTCGAGCCAGCAATTTCCTGGCAGAACCGCCCCCGGTGCGTTAAGTTCAGCGAAAGAGATCGTCCACCAACCTGATAATCTCTCGCACCGCATGAATCCAGACGCCACTTCACGCCCGTCGCGACCATCGTACCGGCCGCAGTTTCGGTTGCGGACGATTTTCATCATTACGGCGTGCCTGGCTGGCTTCTTCGCATTGAATCTTGTCGTGCGGAATTATGACGGCGGCATTGGCGAGCGGCTGGGGCGCGGTTTTCCATTTCCGTATCAGGGAAATTGGATTATCGACTCCCCTAATGTTGGAGGCATCTACAATTTTACACAGTTTCCAGCGCAGGTGGGTTTGCCAGAGATACAGAGTTGGGTGGGGCTCGTGGCGGATGTTGTAACTGCCATAGTTGTGGCTGCGGTATGTTGGCCTCTGTGTGTGCTATTGCGTACGGTGTGGTGCGCATTTTGGCGAAGAGATTCGGCCGAACAGCCGCGCGTTCCCGCCAGGAACTGGTTGGCTGCCGGAATGACCTTATTTGGCGCGTCAATTGGTTTGATCATCAGCGTGGTTATTTTGTGGTACTTCACATATCACCGAATCATGGTCATTTCAATTAACCCTTTGTTTGCAGCGAAATACGTTTTCGATTGTGGAACCGACACCATCGTGAGAGAAATCAGTATTCCGCTGCTGCTGACTGCTGCCTGCGTTGCCGGGCTTATTGCGGCTATTTCCTGGTTGCGACAAGGAAAGCGACGAGCAACGGCAACGATTGTGATGCTCGTCTTTTTTCTGTTGGCGTTCTGCGTTGATACTTTTGCGCCGAACTCTGCTCATTCCTTTGCAGACGCGGTCGGTGTCTATTTGGGGACCGCCCATCGCTGACGACTGTGTTGAGATCGCAGGCGATTACGTCGCAATCTGCCGATTGCCTTCTTGCCTTGCCGTGCTGCTTCCGGCAACAATTGTTATCGCTCGCGCAAAATCAGTTCGTTTGATTAGCGAACCCGTTACCCTTCCCCGGCCCCTCCCTTAAAGGGAGGGGAGAAAATCATGCCCATTGAACTCACCTGGCTCGGTCACGGCTGCTGGTTGATCAAGACGCCCGAGCAGACGGCGCTGCTCGATCCTTTTTTGGATTCATCTCCCACGGCGCCGTGCAAGGCGGCCGATGTTTCGCCTGACGTGATCCTCGTCTCGCATGGGCATTACGACCATGTGGACGACCTGGTGCCAATCGCTCGGCGGACCGGAGCGCTGGTGGTGGCGAACTTCGAAATCTGCGAGTGGGCGGGCAAGCAGGGGATTGAGCGGACGGAGCCGATGAACTTGGGGGGAGGTATCGAGCTGCCGCTGGGGCGGGTCACGCTCACGCCGGCGGTACATAGCAGCGTGCTGCCGGATGGGACGTATGCCGGCACCGCGGGCGGGTTCCTGATCGAGACCGGCGGCAAGCGAATTTACTTTGCCTGCGACACGGCCCTGTTCGGCGACATGCGACTGATCGGCAGGCGGCGGATCGACCTGGCGGTGCTGCCGATCGGCGACCGCTACACGATGGGCCCGGAAGATTCGCTCGAAGCGATCCGGCTGATCGACCCCCGCCGCGTCGCCCCGGCCCACTACAACACCTGGCCCCCCATCGCGCAGGACGCCTCCGCCTGGGCGACCCGCGTGCGGAGAGAGACAAGTGCGGAGCCGGTGGTGGTGGAGGTGGGGGGAGTAATCAAATTGTGAATTGAGGATTGAGGATTGTGAATTGTGAATTGAGGATTGAGGATTGTGAATTGAGGATTGAGGATTGAGGATTGAGGATTGAGGATTGAGGATTGAGGATTGAGGATTGAGGATTGAGGATTGAGGATTGAGGATTGAAGAGTCGTTGGGCGACTGTTGCCGATCAATCCACAATTCTCATTTCTCAATTCTCACTTGAATTTCGTCCCCTTCAACGCGGACCTCAAACGCGTCGGTCTTGATCCGGGGGTTGTCGCACCAGGTGCCGTCGCAGACTCGGAACCGCCAGGCGTGCCAGGGGCAGGTGACGATGCCGTTCTCGAAGTAACCGGCACTGAGCGACGCGCCCATGTGAGGGCAGAGATCGTCGATCGCGTGATAGCGGTCTCCCTCGCGAAACACCGCCACCAGCCGCTCCCCGACGGTGAACGTGGCCCCCTGGCCGTCGGCGATATCGCCGAGCTTGGCGACGGTGATGAAATCGGACATGGTATGGAAGCTCGCAGAGTTTCGCGACAGGACGACTATAAAGTTAGTTAATGTCCAATGACCAAATCCCAATGACCAAAGGATACAACTTCCGCCTGCGCGTCATTGGGATTTGGACATTGGTCATTCCGCGGTCATTCCACCCCGGTGCCGGTCTGGGCGATATTACTCGGTTCTGCCATAATGTGGCCATGAACCACGCTCTCAAAGACGCCATCGTCCGCAAAATCCTGCCCCGAATCCAGACCCCGGCGCAGTATATCGGCGGCGAGCTCAACGCCGTGCAGAAGGACCACGCTACCGTCGCGGGCAAGCTCTGCCTGGCGTTTCCAGACGCGTACACCATCGGCATGAGCCATCACGGCTTGCAGGTGCTGTATTCACTGATGAACGCCCGCGAGGATTGGCTGTGCGAGCGGTCGTTCGCCCCGTGGCGCGATATGGAAGCGGCGTTACGCGCCGCCGGCTTGCCGCTGTACAGCCTGGAGTCGTTCACGCCGCTTAAGGACTTTGACGTGTTGGGATTTTCATTGCAGTATGAGATTTCCTACACGAATATCTTGAACATGCTCGACCTGGGGGGCGTGCCGATCCGGTCGGTCGAACGCACGATGGCCGACCCACTGGTCGTGGCGGGTGGACCCTGCACGCAGAATCCTGAGCCGGTGGCGCCGTTCTTCGACGTGGCGGTCACCGGCGATGGCGAACCCGCGCTGCCCAAACTGTGCGACGAGTGGCTGCGGCTTCGCAACGCCTGCCGCCGCGCGGATGGCTCGTTCGCCACGGGTGAAGCGGGACGCCGCGAGCGCGAAGAGGCGCTTGCCACGCTTGCCGCCAGCTTGCCGTTCGCCTACGTCCCCCGGTTCTACGAGCCCGAGTATTTTCCCGACGGCCGGTTCGCGGCGCTCAATCGCACCCGCAGCGACGTGCCGGAGACGATTGAGCCGGCGGTGATCGACGATCTGGAGGCGATACCGCTCCCCACGCGGCCAATCGTGCCGTTGATCGAGTGCGTTCACGACAGGATCGCCATCGAGATCATGCGCGGCTGCCCTTGGCAGTGCCGGTTCTGCCAGAGCACGGTGATCAAGCGGCCGCTGCGGATTCGCAATGTAGAAACGATCGTGCAGGCGGCGCTCGAGTCGTTCCGCGCCACCGGCTTTCACGAGATTTCGCTGCTGTCGCTTTCCACCAGCGACTATCCGCACTTCGAGCAACTGGTCAACCGGATGCAAGAAGTGTTCGGGCCGCTGAATGTGAACGTGTCGGTTCCCAGCCTGCGCGTTAACGAGCAGCTCAAGACCGTCGCCCGGCTGATTCAGACCGGCGGCCGCAATGGGCTCACACTCGCCCCCGAGGTCGCTCGCGACGACATGCGCGAGCAGATCCGCAAGAAGATCAAGAACGAAGACCTGTTCGAGGGTTGCCGCGAGGCGTTCCGCAACGGGTTTCAGAAGGTGAAGCTGTACTTCATGTGCGGGTTGCCCGGCGAGCGGCCGGTGGACCTCGACGGCATCATCGACATGGCGGAGCGGATCTCGCAGATCGGCCGCGAAGTGACGGGCCGTTACGCCAAGGTGACCGCCAGCGTGTCGAATTTTGTGCCCAAGTCGCACACGCCGTACCAGTGGAACGGCATGCAGAAGCGGGAGTATTTCCAGTGGGCCCACCAATACCTGTACCGCCGCAACCGGCTGCGGAGCGTGACGGTGAAGTGCCACGACGTGGAAACGAGCTTGATTGAAGGGGGCCTCAGCCGCGGCGACCGCCGGATGGCCGACGCGATCGAGCTGGCGTGGCAGCGCGGCTCCCGGATGGACAGTTGGTGCGAGGAGTTCAACGCCCCGCGCTGGTGGGACGCCATCCGCGACGCCGGCCTCGACGCCGAGCAACTGGTGCATCGCCCGTGCGAGCTGAACGACCGCCTGCCGTGGGACCACGTCAACGTGAAGAAGGGACGGACGTTTTTGGAAAAAGAGCAAACGCGGGCCGTGGCGCAGCTAACGGCGATGGCGAATGCACAATAGGTGCTCGCTCTATTAACGACGCTTTTTTCACCACAGAGACACGGAGAAGGAAGACGAGGAATATGACAGCTTGGATTCTTCGCGTCCTTCGCGACCTTCTGTTCAACAAAAAAGAAATTTGAACAGAAGGTCGCGAAGAGGGAAGGCAAGAAAGAAGAAGTGTATTTCGGATTTCGCGCTTCGTCATTCGAGCTTAGACATTCGTCATTCCTTCGTTCTCCTTCTCCGTACCTCCGTCTCTCCGTGGAGAAAATTACTTGCCAAACCGCTCGACCGCTTTCTCAATGCTCGGCCCGGCTTTGGCAAGGTCCTCGGGCTTCATTACGGGGTGCAGGGAGATGTGGGCATTGAAGGCCAGGAACCAGGGTTCGCAGAACGCGGGGATCTGCGAGGCGTCGGCCATGTCGATGAACAGGTAGCCGCAGCGCTGGCCCTGATTGTCGGAAAAGTACACCGCCTCAGGCTTCTGCTCGTCGAGGATCGCCTTGATCGT
>JAIOQB010000046.1 GCA_021413585.1 Planctomycetia bacterium | reverse complement strand
GGTTTTGCCAAAGATAAATTGCCTTCCGTCATTGCTTTCAAACCTCGCTCTGATCTGCGGCTGGTCCACGTGATACCACGGCACTCGCTGGCCTCCCTCGAATTGCTGCGGGTCGACTGGAACTTGACTACAGGATTTGGTGAGTTGCACAAAGGTTTTATCCGCCACATCGGCAGGCAGTTCAAGCTCCAGGAGGACAATCGCATCCTTGCCCTTAAGGAGCATGCCTCTGCTTACGCATCGAGCCTCGGGCAGCGACAAGCCAGTTATTTGTTCAATTGTCGGGAGTTGCGACGCATGGAGCGGAACCTTCAAGGCAAGGAACTGGGGACGCCAAGCACCGAAAAACAAAACCGCCGCTAACGCCCCGAGCAGGCACACGGTGACGCCGATGATCGCGACGATCGCCATCCGCATTGGTTTGCGCCCGTTTTTCTGCGAACTGAACATGGACTGGGCACTATCTGAAGTGATGGCGCCTCGCGTGGCGTGAACTACGCAACGAATCGGGCGCGCGTCCTGGGCCAAAACCACATTGTATCGAACGATCCGACGACCCGCATCTTGGGGATGGTCAGCGCGGCGGGCGATTAGTGTGCGATACTGCAATTTGGAAGCGCTTTTTGAAGGCGTGCCACGCCAGCGGCCGTGACTTGCGTATTCTCAAGGCCAAGAAATCTCAGGGTATTCATGTTGCTGAGCAAGGCTAAACCGTCGTCGGTGACCTTTGTATTAGTCAGCCAGAGCATTTGCAGCATGGCCAACTTTTTGATATGCGTCAAACTCGCGTCAGTGACCACAGTTGCGCTGAGGTCGAGGGATCGAAGGCCTTTCATTCCCTGGAGACTTTCCACCCCAGTATCAGTGACATATGTCCCTCCGAGGGAGATAGTTTCCATGCGATTTAGTCCACTTAGATGCGCCACTCCGACATCACCAATTTGTGTGTAGCTGAGGCCGACATGCTTGAGCCACCTAAATCGTGACAAGTGCAGGAGGCCAGCGTCGGAAATTTTTGTCATGTCGAGGTCGGCTCGTTCCACGGAGGGAATGTCGATAGCACTCAGTTGAATCAGGTCCGCGTCTGACGCATCCAAACTATTGTGGCTTATTCCCGTTATGTTAGCGAAATAGTCAATGCCCAATTTATCAATCAGCCATACCGGCCAGTACGCCGGACGATTGAGTTTCTGGAGTTGATAGTCATATGTAAATCCGAACCCAGTCCGCCTCAATGCTTCCACCGCCTCTCTCTGCTGCCGTGCCTTATACGACCACCAACCGAGCCACACTGCAATGATTGCCGTAACGATCAGTAACGTCCGCAGCCGGTACCAAAGCAACCGTCGCCAGGGGAATCGCTTGCGAAGTGACGTGTCGGACGTGGATCGATTGACTTGGTCCATGGTGCGGAAGGGGCTACTTTGTTAGATGCATCTTGACCGTTGCTAGATTCGATCCATCTAGTGAATTGTCCACGTACCAGCCACCGGTGTAACTAGACAATGGACTGGTGGACGAAATGTATCCTGGGGCAAGTACAGTCAAATAAAGATCGGGCCGTACATGCACTGTCGCATTAAAAGTGAAGTGCGTGCGACGTGTGGCAGCATGAAAATTATAGGCGACGATGGCAATTCCGTTGTTGTCAGTCGTACTTTCGGCACCAGGCTCGCCGTGCGGAATGGCAGCGCTCGGTGGACTCGCTCCCCAATTGTACCCAACAAGGTCACGGATTCGGACTCGTGCGCCCGCGATAGGCAAGCCGGTTCGTGAATCGACGATCTCGAACCTGATAGGAATTTGTGCGTATGCTGTCCCGCGAGAACTCGAACACAATGCAGCTAAAATGATTGACGTCGTCAATAAAGGGAAAAATGCTCCAATTGCCATCACAGCGCGATTTGAATACCTCCAACCGGCAACAATAAGGGCAACTCCCGCACCGCCCCCAATCCCGATCGTTGCTGACATAGATTGTGACAATAAGGCTGCAAGCAACGCCGACGCAAACATTACGGTGATCAAAACATACGTGAGCGAGATCTGCCAGGGACCCAAACCGCGCAATGAAAAGAACGGCAAACGGCTCATTGCTCACCTTACGTTCAGAGTCAGTAATGAATCATAAGCGGCTCGTGACAAGTGCCTGACCGACCATCGCTCTGTCCCTTCCTCAACGCTGCCACCGCCTCCCGCTGCTGCCGTGCCTTGTAGGACCACCAGCCCAGCCAGACGGCGATGATCGCCGTGCCAATCAGCAGCGTCCTCAACCGAAACTGAAAGCGGGGCCTTTTCATGCCTCTGATTCTATCAGGAGCCGGCAAACCTAGTGCAAGTCCAGGCTTCAGCCTGCTTTGGAGTGCGGCGACTTGTCGCCGCTTTGGCTGTGGCGGTCGCTGCGCACAGGGCAGCGGGGTTTGAAATCCAAAGCGATGACGAGTCATCGCACTCCAAAGGGCTCCCATTCCCCCGCCGCCCGTGGCTTTTCCCGCCCGATCTGGCTACCATAAACCCCATCAAAAACCACGCTCTGGAAGGCGGCCGGCGGCGTGGTTGAGGCGAACCACAACACAGCTTGCGTCCCGCCTGCGCCTCACTCCGCACCCACCACTCCAGGCCATCTCACCATGAGGACTTCCACGATGCTGAAAATGCGCACGCGGGCCGTTTGCACGTTGGCTTTGTTCGGAACAATGCTGCTCCAAAACTCGCTGCTCCAAAACACGTCGGCGGCGCGGGCGGATGTGAAGTTGCCCAACGTGCTGGGGAGCAACATGGTGCTGCAGCGCGATCGGCCGGTGCCGATCTGGGGCACCGCCGCGGCGGACGAGGAAGTGACCGTCTCGCTCGGCAGCCATACCGAGAAGACCAAGGCCGCGGCCGACGGCAAGTGGCAAGTCAAGCTTCCCGCCATGCCCGCCAATGCCGAGCCGCAAACGCTCACCGTCAGCGGCAAGAACAAGCTGGAACTCAAAGACATCCTGATCGGCGACGTGTGGGTCTGCTCCGGCCAATCGAACATGCAGTGGGCCGTGGCCCAGGCGAACGACGGCGACAAGGAAATCGCCGCGGCCGACCATCCTCAGATCCGCCTGTTCCTAGTGCCGCTGGTGCAGCAGGCCCAGCCGGCCCCCGACGTCAACGCTCATTGGGCCGCGTGCAGCCCGACCACCGTTCGCAACTTTTCCGCGGTCGGTTATTTCTTCGGCCGCAAGCTGCACGAAGAAGTGAAGGTGCCGATCGGCCTGATTTCCAACGCCTGGGGAGGCCGGCGGATCGAGCCGTTCACGCCACCGGACGCGGTGAAAGAAATCAAGGAACTCAACGACGCGCCGCAAGGGGAGCTGGGCATCATCTACAACGGTATGGTCGCCCCGTTGGTTCCCTTCGCCATCCGCGGCGTCGTCTGGTATCAGGGAGAATCGAACAACGGCGAGCATCTGGTGTACTACCAACGGATGAAGGCGCTCATTTCCGGCTGGCGCAAGATTTTCGATCAGCCCGAACTGCCGTTCTATTGGGTGCAGATCGCCCCACTGGCGAACTTCTACCCCAATGAAAATCTCCCCCACATCTGGGAAGCCCAAACCGCCGCGCTGAACATCCCGCACACCGGCATGGCGGTGATCACCGACATCGGCAACCTGGGCGACATCCATCCCCGCAACAAGCAGGAAGCAGGCCGCCGCCTGGCGCTGTGGGCATTGGCCAAGGATTACGGCAAGACCGACCTCGTTTATTCCGGCCCGCTCTATAAGAGTTCCAAAGTCGAAGGCAACAAGATCCGGGTGCAGTTCGCCCACGCCGGCGACGGGCTGAAATCGCGCGACGACAAGCCGCTCACCGAGTTCGAGATCGCCGGCCCCGACGGCAAGTTCGTGGCGGCCAAAGCCACCATCGACGGGCACGACGTGATCGTCGAGGCGGAGAGTGTGACCAAGCCCGATCGCGTACGGTTTGGATGGCGGCGCGAAGCGAACCCCAACCTGACCAACGCCGCCGGCCTGCCCGCCGGGCCGTTTAGCAGCCACGATTGGCGCGGGGGGACGGGGGAGTAGTGGGTTCTTTGTTTCGTGTTGTGAGTAGTTCCACGTCCAGCCTGCATAGAAGTGCTTGCCGTTAAGAGCACTGGCATAGCCAGTGGCACACGGAAGGAGCAAGGCAGGGACGAGATGTACGATTGGGGCAACCCGGCAGAATCAGCAACATAGTCCCTGGTTTTCGCCTTTCGTCCGTGTGCCACTGGCTTTGCCAGTGCCGGCACGACCAACCCGCTAACCACACCTATATAGATTCCAGGTCCACTCATCACCCAAGGACACTCCGATGTTCAACTCCCGTCTGAAATTCTCTTTGCTTGCCGCACTCACTTTGAGCATCGTGGTCAACGGCTCGCTCCGCGCGTCGCAAGCCGCTGATGCAGAGCCCACAAAGGCTCCGGCCATCACGCACCGATTTCTCGCGGTCGGCGGCAATCGCCCCTCGCAGATCTTCGGTCCCGACGGCAAGCCCGAGTGGACGTTCGCCTCGCAGGCCAACGATGGCGTGCTGCTGCCGAGCGGCAATGTTCTGCTGTCACTCTACCCTCAAAAGCAAAAGTACCCGCACGGGGCGGTGGTGGAAGTCACACCCGAGGGGAAGGTCGTTTGGGAGTGGAAGGGGACGCAGCAGGAAGTGGTCACGGCTTGGCCGCTGGAAAACGGCAACGTGCTGTGCGTCGAGCTGGGCTTGAAGCCACGGCTGCTGGAGGTGGCGCGCGACGGGAAGATCGCCGTCTCGGTGCCGCTGACTTGCCAGACGAAGAACGTGCATCTTGAGACGCGGATGGCCCGCAAGCTGCCCAACGGCAACTACCTGGTGCCGCACCTGCTGGAGAAGGAGGTCCGCGAGTACACGCCCGAGGGGAAGGTGGTGTGGACCGCGCACACGCCCAACTGGCCGTTCACCGCCATCCGGCTGGACAACGGCCACACGGTGGTCGGCTGCACCGTGGGCAACCTGGTGGCCGAAGTCGACGCCGACGGCAAGGTGGTGTGGCAGGTTGGCAACAAGGACCTTGGCAGCGATATGATCAACGACGCCTGCGGCGTGCAACGGCTGCCCAACGGCAACACGGTGTTCGTCAGCTACCACAGCGGCAAGGGGGTGAAGCTGATGGAAGTCACGCCCGAGAAGAAGCTCGTCTGGACGTTCAACGACGGCACCGCCAACGGCATCCACGAGTTCCAGATTCTGGAGACGAACGGGGAGAAGCTGACGGGGAGGGTGTTGAAGTAGACGAAAAGGGGGCTGCACCACCAGCAACCTCGTCCCTGGTTTTCGCCTCTTGCCGTGTGCCACTGGCTATGCTTGTGCTGGCACTGCCAATCAGTTCAGCACCTCACTCGAGCACAGTCAGCCTTCACGAAGTAGTCGGCCTGTAACGGCACTGGCAAAGCCAGTGGCACACGGCAAGAGGCGAAAACCAGGAACAATGTTGTTGGTGATCCCCTACCTGTTGCAATGTCGGCATCTCCCATGGCGACGAACGAACCGCCTCGCCCCCATCGAAAGACCGTCAAGCACTTTCACTCGGCCGGTGATTTGCACGAGCTGACGTTCTCTTGCTACCAGCGGCGAGCGTTGCTCACGAACGACGATTGGCGGCGGCGGCTGTCCCGTGCCGTCGATGCAGCCGGAAACGAATTGGCAATCGATCTCGTGGCTTTCGTGTTCATGCCCGAGCACGTCCATCTGCTCGTCTACCCGAAGCTGCCCGGAGTTGAGATCGATTTCTACTTGGCGAGGTTAAAGCAGCCCTTCTCAAAGGAGATCAAGAAACTGCTGGAGCAATCGGGCAGGCCATTGCTGAAGCAACTGATCGTACAAGAGCGGCCCGGGAAGGAGTGCTTTCGCTTCTGGCAAGAAGGCCCTGGATTCGATCGTAATCTGACTTCACCGAAGGCCATCACCGCATCAGTTGATTACATTCACAACAATCCGGTGAAGAGGGAATGTTGCCGCAGGGCAACGGATTGGAAGTGGTCTTCCGCCCGGTATTACCTGGCTGAGCCGCCAAAGCAGCAGGATGCGGATCTGCCGCACATCGCCGGCCTGCCGGCTGGTGCTTTGGATGAACCGCTGACACCGTGAAACGGGTCAGCACTTCGCTTCTGCTTCGACACACACATCTCCAACACGCTCGTCCCTGGTTTTCGCTTTTCCGTGTGCCACAGGCTTTGCCAGTGCTTTTACAGGCCGACGATTTCGTAAAGACTGGAATCGGAAATTTCAATCAATAGTCCGTTAAGTATCGTTTGAGAAATGAGGCCGAATGTGCGGTGCCGGATTCGTTGGTAGTGCCGGCACTGGCAGAGCCAGTGGCACACGAAAGGGGCGAAAACCAGGGACGAGGTTGTTGGTTCTGCTTTGCCTTCAAGCGTCCGCACACACCTGCCGCTGCTCTCCCAGCCCTTCGATCGCCAGTTCCATCACGTCGCCCGCCTTCAAATACTCCGGCGGCTTGCGGCCCAGCCCGACTCCGGCGGGCGTGCCGGTGGAGATCACGTCCCCCGCTTCGAGCGTCATGAACTGCGAGAGGTAATGCACCAGCACGGCCGGTCCGAAGACCATCTGGCCGGTGCTGGCGGTTTGGCGGGTCTGGCCGTTGACGGTCAGACGCATGGAAAGATTCAGCGGGTCGGGTATCTCGTCGCTAGTCGCCACAAACGGGCCGAGCGGGAAGAACGTGTCGCACGATTTCCCTTTGGTCATCTGCCCGCCGCGCTCCTTTTGAAAGTGCCGCTCCGAGACGTCGTTCGCCAGGGCATAGCCGGCGATGTAACTGGACGCTTCTTCCACGCTGCCCACATAACGGGCATCGCGGCCGATCACCACGGCCAGTTCGATTTCGTAATCGGTCTTCTCGCTCAGCCGGGGAATCAGCACGTTGTCGTACGGCCCGACCGTGGCGTTGGCCGCTTTCATGAACACCAGCGGCTCCGTCGGCAGCGCGGCCCCCGTTTCGGCCGCGTGGTCGCGGTAATTCAAGCCGATGCAGACTACCTTGCCTGGGCGCGCGATCGGCGCACCCCAGCGAGCCTCCGGCGGCACGTCCGGCAGGGCATCGACACCAGTGGCCAACAACTCGCGCAATTGCGCCAGCCCGCCGCCGCGAAAAAACTCCCGATCCCAATCGCGAAACGCGGCCGAGCAATCCTTGCGACGTCCGGCGACCAGCACCCCCGGCCGCTCGCTCGACCAGCACCCCCGGCCGCTCGCTCCCCATCGGGCCAAATCGAATCAGTTTCATGGTAGTTATGGTGTCCTACGGATTGGCATTGTTTGAAATGCCGGTTGAGTATTTCCAAATCTCGACTGCCTGGAACTGTCGGCCTTGAACTGCACTTGCTCATCCAACACGATTTCTAACTACATTTAATGTCTTACTGACCAGCCTTCTCGCGCGGCCCCTTTCCCAATTGCCCTCGCACCGCTTTAAAATCGTCCGACGGCCCCAACTGCTGCCCCATTTGCTTCAGCGCCTCGATCACGCGCGGGTCTTTCGCCAGCCGGGTATATTTTTCATTGATCCCGGCCGCCAACTGGCGTGCCTCGGCCCAGGCGGCGGTGGTTTGCTCTTTCATGTCGTCCGCCTGCTTGCGAACCTGCGTCGATTCCTCTTCGGCCGACGCGAGTTCCGTCGCGGCCTGAGCGGCCCGGTCGTCGATCTTCTCGCGCGCCGGCGTGCCAGTGGCGGGGTCGTCGTCGTCCGTGGCGCGCTGCTTCGCTTTCTCCGCTTGCTCCGCGGCGCGCTTGGCGGCGGCCAGTCGGCTCGCACTCTTGCGAAGATTGACGTCGGCGTCGTGCTGCGTTTTTTCATTCGCCTGGGCCTGGGTCACCAGTTCCAGGCAGCGGGCTTCGTCGGCATGAATCCAGGTGCTGAACGATCGCTTCAAACCCATCGCTTCGAGCAGCTCGCGCGGGTCGCTCGGCAAGACGGCGGGAGGCGCTGCCGGCGGTTTCGCCGCCACGTCGGGAGGCTGGGGTTTCATCGGCGGCGATTCGGGCACAGCCGGCGGCGCCGCCGGCGCGCCGGGGGGCTGCGCTTTCGCCTGTCGCCGCTGCTGCTCGGCCGGCAGATTGCGCCGCAGCGTTTGCCGGGCGATCGGAATCAAGCCGGGAAAAATATCCGGGAAGTCGAACTCTATCCGCCCTTGGCTGTAGGCCGCGAACTTCGCTTCGTCCAATTCGGAGAGCACCCTTTTCCCCCAACGGTCGTCCGAGACCATCCCCAGTTCGACCCACAGCTTGGCGGCCTGCTCCTGGTTTGGGCTGCCAGGGTGATCGAGGATTTTCATTAGCGCCACCCGCGCGGCGTCCACGTCGTTGCGGTTGATGGCCGCTTCCGCCGCCTTCAGCGGATCGCCTTCGTTTGCCGGCGCGGCGGGAGTGGTTGGCTTTGGCGTCTCCACAGGCGGATCCGGCGGCAGCGCTGGGACAGCGGGGGGCGTTTTGTTGGCCTCTTGCTCGGTCGCCCGCACAGCATCGGCCAATTCCTGGGGAGTCAATTCCTTTGTCCGCCGAGTTTTCTTCGGCGTGCCGTTGCCGGTAGTAGCCGCGCCGGTCGTTGCGACATTGGCCAGCGGCGCGCCGGATGAAGTCGTTGCGGGTTTCGCGGCCACGGCTGGCGTGTCGCCACTCGATCCACCCAACCGTCCGGAGATCGCCAGCGCCACGGCAACCACCACCACCGCCCCCAACGACACGGACAAGATCACAGGCATCAGTGGCATCGCCGGACGTTTTGGCCGCTCGCGCCGCGCGGTCGTCGCCCGTTTGCCTGCGGCCGGATCCAGCGTTACTGGCAGGGCACTCTTGGATCGCGGAGGCGCTGCCCGCACCGTTTGCGTGAGTTCGCCGCCGCTGAACGTGTCGGTTAATGCTGGCTCAACATGCGGCCGCGCGCTAGTTGCAACCGGCGCGGCAATCGGCGGCGGCGCTGGGGGCGCGGCCGGGGGCAACTTGCCGCGGAGCAGCGCGTCGTACTCGGCCTTCTTCTGGACATCCAGCAGGCAGAGCCGGGCGGCGGCGATTTCATTGAGCAGGCGCTGCGAATGCTCGACGTGCGGCCCGGTGGCGCACCCTTGCACGTAGTTCATCTGCCGGCTGGCGGCCGCCTCGATCACTTCCAAATCGGGCTCGAACCGCTCCAGCGACAGCAACCGGTACAAGTCCGGCGGCTGATTCTGCGGCGGAATGCCGAGCCATTTGTAATATGGATCGAACGCGTCCGACATGATGATCTGCAAGTGTGATAGGAAGCACGAGCGCAGCAGCCGCGGGCTGAAACACCGCACGCGGCAAAAACGCCCTCTCAAGCCTATGCCCCAACGCCGCTAAGTCTTATTCTGATTGGCGTAGCCAACTACTATTCTGATTGGCTCGGCCAGTTCTGTGCAAGCCATTATAGATCATTCGTCGCAATAGTCCGACACTTTTCATAACACCCGACCCCGAACCGCCCCGATATCAGACCATCCACCGGCACCCCATGGAACCCCGCATCCTCCACGGCGACTCGCGGCTGGTGGTGGTCGACAAGCCGAGCGGGTTGTTATCCGTCCCGGGCCGCGGCCCCGACAAACAGGACTCGCTCATCCTGCGACTTCAGACGCAACTTGGCCCGCTGCTGGTTCCCCATCGGCTCGATCGAGACACCTCCGGCGTGCTGGTGCTGGCCCGCGACGCAGCGGCGCTGAGGTCACTGGGGCGACAGTTCCAGCGGCGGGAGATTACCCGCACGTATATCGCCCTCGTGTATGGCCGGACGCAGCTTGAGACGGGCCGGATCACTTTGCCGCTGGCCCGCGATCTGGAACACCCGCCCCGATATAAAGTGGACTATGTCCGCGGCCTGACCGCCGTGACCGACTATCGAGTCCTCGACCGTCAGCCCGCCACGCGGCTGGAGCTGCGCCCCCAGACCGGACGGTCCCACCAATTGCGGGTCCACCTCGCCGCGCTAGGGCATCCGGTTCTCGGCGATCCGCTATATGCTCACGCCGAGGCGCTGGCGATGGCCGACCGGTTGTGCCTGCACGCGGAGACGATCTCGCTCAGTCACCCAGACGACGGCCGGCGCGTTTGGTTCGAGGCCCCGACGCCGTTTTAGTTCGGGCATTGTCATAATACGTGAAGCGGCCGGCACTCTCGGCTATACTGGGCGGAACAGATGAGAAGTGGTTGAACCTTCCAACAACATCGTCCTTGGTTTTCGCCTTCGTCCGTGTGCCACTGGCTTTGCCAGTGCCGGCACCACCAGCTCGCTCAACTCTCCGCATTACACCATCAGGTCACTAACCCGACTGGGCATCGCTCTGCGTCCCTCGCTTGCGCTTCGGGCTAGTGACCGAAAGTTGCGCTACCATTTCCCACCTGCAAAGGTCCCACCCATGAAGCTCCCTCGACACGCCCGCTCACTACTACATCGTCTAATCACCGCGGCCCTTTTCCTAGGCGCCACGCTCGCGGCAACCAACCAACCCGCCGCGGCCGACGAACCAGCCAAACCCCAACCCGCTCCCCAAACCATTCGCCTTTGGCCCACCGGCGCTCCGCATCCCGATCGGCCCGCCGACGCCAAACCGCTCGATCCGAAATCGCCGATCTCGCGCGACGAGCCGACGCTCACGGTGTATCTTCCGAACCAGCCCGCCAGCGGCGCGGCGCTGGTCATCTGCCCCGGCGGCGGCTACGGCGGCCTGGCCATCGACCACGAAGGGCACGACGTCGCCCGCTATTACCAGGCCCACGGCGTGGCAGGCATGGTGCTCAAGTACCGGTTGCCACGCGCCAAGGTTCCAGGCACCGCGCACGGCGTGCCACTGGCCGACGCGCAGCGGGCGTTGCGGCTCGTGCGCAGCAAGGCAGCGGATTGGCACATCGATCCGGCCAAGGTCGGCATCCTCGGCTTCTCCGCCGGCGGGCATCTGGCCTCGACCGCCGACACGCATTTTGATCGCGGGCAAACGGACAGCGACGACCCGGTGGCAAAATTCAGTTGCCGCCCCGACTTCGCCGTGCTGGTTTACCCCGTGATCTCCAGCGATCCGAAAATCTCGCACGGCGGATCGTTCGC
>JAIOQB010000045.1 GCA_021413585.1 Planctomycetia bacterium | reverse complement strand
TTGCCGGTGGTGCTGGGCCACGAGGGTGCCGGCGAAATCGTCGCGGTGGGCGAAGGCGTCAGCGGCTTTGCCGTCGGCGACCGCGTCGTCAGTTCCTTCGTCAGCATGTGCGGCAAGTGCCGCTACTGCCAGACCGGACGTCCGCAGCTCTGCGACCAGGCCGCCAAGGCGGGCTACACATTGCCCGACGGCACGACGCGCTTCAAGGACGCCGCCGGCCAGCCGCTCAATGTCTTTTCCGGCTGCGGCGTGATGGCCGAATACGCCACGCTGCACGTCGACAACGTGGTGAAGATCGACGCCGCAATGCCGCTCGACAAGGCCGCGCTGATCGGCTGCGGCGTCATGACCGGCTTCGGCGCCGCGGTCAACACGGCCAAGGTCGAAGCCGGCTCGGCCACGGTGGTCTTCGGCTGCGGCGGAGTCGGCCTCAACGCCATCCAGGGCTGCGCGATCGCCGGCGCGCGCATCATCGTCGCCGTCGACACGGCGGATGCCAAGCTGGAAATGGCGAAGGCTTTCGGCGCTACCCACACCATCAACGCGAAGAACGAAGAGAACATCGTCAAGGCGCTGAAGAAGCTGACCGAGGGCGGCGCCGACTACGCATTCGAATGCGTCGGCCTCGGCGAGATCGCGGCGCAGGCCTACGGCTGCCTGCGCAAGGGCGGCACGGCCGTCGTCGTCGGCGTCGCCGGACCGAAGGACACGACGACCATACGCACCTCGAGCCTCACCTTCGAGGAGAAGACCCTAAAGGGCAGCTACTTCGGCTCGGCCCGCCCGCAGCAGGATTTCCCGCGCCTGATCGGCCTCTACCGCAGTGGCCGGCTCAAGCTCGACCAGCTCATCACCCGCACCTACGGCATCGAGGAGGCGCCGCAAGCCTTCGCCGACCTCGCCGCAGGAAGAAACGCACGCGGCGTGATATTGTTCTAACCTAAACCATTCCCCAAAAAGGGTCACCTTGGCACACCGCAAACTGCACACCCTGCATCGCCCGGCGAAGAAGCACAACGGGCACCCGCCGCTGGTCTTCGTGCATGGCGGCTATGTCCATGGCGGCTGCTGGGATGTGAATTTCATGCCCCACTTCAACACGCTGGGCTACCACTGCCACGCCGTCGACCTCTCGGGCCACGGCGCCAGCGGCGGGCGCGAGCACCTCGACAGCTACGACCTCAACCATTACGCCGCCGACGTCGCCCAGGTGGTCGCCGGCATGCCGGTGCCGCCGGTCCTGATCGGGCATTCGATGGGTGCGCTCGTCGTCCAGCGCTACCTGGAAAAGGGTCAGGCGGCGGCGGTGATCATGATGGCGCCGGTGCCGACCACCGGGCTGGCCGGCTGCGGCGCGCAACTGGCGCACAAGCAGCCGGATTTCCTGGTCGAGGCGGCGCGCGCCGTGCGCGGCAAATACACCGAGAAGACCATCCGCGTCATGCGCGAGGTGTATTTCTCGCCCGACGTGACGGCGGAGCAGTTCGCTTCCTTCCAGCCGCTGGTGCAGGACGAATCCATGACCGCCGTGACCGAGATGATGGCGCTGGCCTGGCGCCCGCCGATGCGCGGCCGACCGAAGATCCCGGCGCTGGTCATGGGCGGCGAACTCGACGCGCTGTTCCCCTCCAACCAGCTCTATTTCACCGCCTCCGGCTGGAACGCGGAAACCTGCGTCATCCCGCGCGCCGGCCACATGATGATGATGGAGCCGCACTGGACCGCGGCCGCCGACAAGATCGACAGCTTCCTCGACCGCCGCCTCAGGCGGAAGCTGCCGGCCGCCGCCTGAAGCGAAGGCAATGTTCAGCAAAGCCACCTTCCGCTTCCTCGACGAGCTCGCCACCAACAACAACAAGGCCTGGTTCGAAGCCAACAAGCCACGCTACGAAGAACTGGTGCGCGAACCGGCGCTGGACTTCATCGCCGCGATGGCCGCCCCGCTGGCAAAATTCGCCCCGCACTTCCGCGCCGAGCCGCGCAAGATGGGCGGCTCGCTGATGCGCGTGTTCCGCGACACGCGCTTTGCCCGCGACAAGACGCCCTACAAGACCAACATCGGCATCCAGTTCCGCCACGAACTGGGCAAGGACGTCCATGCACCCGGCTTCTACCTGCACATCGCCACCGAAGAGTGTTTCTTCGGCGCCGGCTGCTGGCATCCCGAGTCCGACCTGCTGGGCCGCATCCGCGACCACATCACGGAAAACCCCAAACGCTGGTTCGCGGTGCGCGACGACAAGAAGATGGCCGCACACTGGGCGCTGGCCGGCGACAGCCTGACGCGGCCGCCGCGCGGTTATGCCGCCGACCACCCGGCGATCGCCGACCTCAAGCGCAAGGATTTCATCGGCCTCGCATCCCTTTCCTGCGCCGAGGCAACGGGTTCCGGACTGGTCAGGCTCGCCACCGACCGCTTCACTGCCGCCGCGCCGCTGATGAAGTTCCTCTGCGAGGCGCAGGGCGTCCGGTACTAGGCGGGCGCCACGGCCCGCGCCGCGTGCTCGACATACTCTACCGCGACGACTTCCTCGTCGCCATCCACAAGCCCGCCGGCCTGCTGGTCCATCGCAGCGACATCGACCGCCACGAAACGCGCTTCGCCGTGCAACTCTTGCGCGACCAGATCGGACAGCGCGTGCACCCGCTGCACCGCCTCGACAAGGGTACCTCCGGCGTGCTGCTGTTCGCCCTCGACGCCGGCAGCGCGCGCGAAGTCGGCGGGCAGTTCCAGCGCGACCAGGTGAACAAGCGCTACCTTGCCATCGTCCGCGGCTGGCCGCCGGAAGCGGGCGTGATCGACCACGCGCTGTCGCGCCAGTTCGACGACTACGGCCGCAAGCTCGGCCCCGAAGGCAAAGCCGAAGCCCTGCCCGCCGTCACCGAATACCGGCGGCTGGCCACCGTCGAACTGCCCGACGCCGTCGATCGCTACCCGACCTCGCGCTACGCGCTGCTGAGGCTGATTCCGAAGTCCGGCCGCCAGCACCAGTTGCGCCGCCACCTGAAGCACATCGCCCACCCCATCATCGGCGACGCCACCTGGGGCAAGGGCATCCACAACCGCTTTTTCCAGCAGCGCTTCGGCTGCGGACGCTTGCTGCTGGCGTGCACCGGGATCGAGCTGCGGCATCCGCAGGACGGGCGGAGCCTGGCGATCGAGGCGCCACTGGAGGAGGGTTTTGCGCGCGTGGCCGACGCGCTGGGTTGGAGCGGGATCGTCAGCTAGCCAGGAACAGGCGCTTGCCGGCAATGCGAGTGCGGTACGGCGGCTTGTCGGCCTGAGCGGACGGCCCGGGGCGACACGCGAAAGCCGGGTTTGAATGCCTGCTTCTCATTCTTGCGAATGCGTACTTCGTGCCCTAAGCGGCCGGTAATGGAAAATGGAAGCGGACCTTCGCCACAGATGACAATAGCGTGGAACCGGTCATTAGCCGAGTGGCCTGACAACATAAATCTCAAGGTGGTTGATCAATGATGAGACCGGCATAGTGATTTCTGGTCCGGCTTGCGAGTTCCGAACAATATGCAAGATACTTTTTGCACTCGCGTTCGTTCATCCGTTTCGTGCCGGGGTAGCAAAGGGAAAGGAAGTAAAGCTTCGTTGGCGGCAGCATTGCTAGCCGTGAGAGAAACTTTTTTGCTACCTGGTCGGCACGGGCTTTGTCCAACTCAATCACAACTACAAATTCCGCGCCCTGCCCAAAGATGTCAATTCGGTCGCGATTATGCGAGTTGGGACAGTGCTCCGTCTTCCATTCGATATCAGGCACTGCATCTGCAAGTGCCAATCTGGCAATTTCCTGGAAGGCTCGAACAACGCAGTTTTGCTCAGATTGAGTCCTGTCAAGGTGGTTCGAAAAGAACCTTGAGCATTCGATTCCCGAAATGCAGGTCACTATCAATTGCAGGACTTTGTCATTACTCGACATTACGATGGCTTGTGCATGCATTCCTTACTCCAAGTTCATGCGGGCATCTATTCGCTTCCTTAAGACGGCAAGATCGTGATTCCCATCTTCTCTGTATCCATAAGCGGTGTTTCACTTATTTGGCACCAACACTTTTTCACGGTGAGAAGCGCCGCGCTGGATTCAGTCTGGAGCTCGCCTGAGAAACGGAGGAATATCGTATTTCGATGCGCCAATCATCTGCTGGCTCGCAATTGATGGCTCATAGATTTTCTTCTGAAAGAGCTGAAATATCTTTTCGCCGACAACAATGAATCGGATTTCCTTTACATGCTTAAGCCTCGGCGAAATGAACGCTGCCGACTGCACCAGAATCGGGACTGCCTCTTCAGGCGGATAGGCATATACACCCATCGAAATAGCGGGGATTGCCAATCGCACAATTTTGACTGAATCGGCCGCTAGCAATGCCGTTTCAATTGCGCTTGCAAGTTGGTTGGGCGGATCAGAATCGAAATGGTATCGCGGCCCCCGCGTATGAATGACAAACCAATTCGGTAGGTCGAATCCGGGCGTCGGTACTGAACACCCAATTTCCAAGGGCGCCAATCTTTGGCTGTATGCCTCCAAAGCTGGTCCTGCGGCAGAGTGAATGGCACCACATACCCCGGAACCTGCACGGAGATTGGCATTCGCGGAATTTACGATGCCTTCGCAGTCGGGCTGTTTGGTGATATCTCCTATTTGTACTGTAAGCACGACATCCATCACTTCGGTTTCTCCCGGCAATCAGCCAGCGATGCTTCGGAATGCTTTCTGCCCCAGGACCACCCTGAATTCGCCAACGATGCTCTGATTCTCTTGAACATGGTCGTAATGCTCATGCCCCGCCTTCGGCTATTCGCTGTTTCAAGACCGCAAGATCGTGCCGCCTCTCCTCCCTATTCCCGTACCGGAATAGCATTGATAGGGCACGCGGATGCACACTTAGAAGTGGCTCGACGGATTCGTCCGAAACGATGAGCTGCGGAAGATTTCGAATGACTTTAAAGAGAGGGGAAAAGGTAATCTCATCGGTGTCATTTTCATCACTGCGATCTTCAGTGGCCACAGCAGAAAGAAACGCAGCGATAACGACCGCGTAATCGTAAGTAAGCCCGATATCCCAGCAGGGCATAGATGACGGGGTATTCTCATCGTAAGACATGGCAATGGCGGTAACAAATAGTTCCGCCGCTTCTTCGCACATGAGCTTCTTTTGACGAACACCAACGGCCAGAACGCCGACAGCCGCCCAGAAGGGCAAGCAGGAGCCGTGTTCGATGATGACTTTTCTTTCGAACTGGCTACGGGAGTAAAACGAATCGGCCCAGGCCTGGAGCTCGGCACATAGGCCTTCAACCGACTCGCCGCGAAGCCATGCATAAAAGTCAGAGACCAAGTTTAGCGGGATGCTTTCGACACCCCATGGCGAAAACCCCAGCCGTTCCTTCCAGATGCGGTCTATAAACTCGTAAGCCCTTCTAAAGGGTTCAGGGTCATCGCACATCGCTGATCGATAGTCTGTTGCGTATCTCAAACAGCGAAAGGCTAAGTCAATGTGCAAGGGGTTGCCTTCGGCAAGGATTAGTTCAAGGACTTGCGGGTCGGGTGCGCGCCGGCCAGAAAGCGAAAGAAGAATTTCCGTCTTTCGTTCATCTGAAAGCTCACGCCAATAGATTAGTGCACGAGCTGTACCCAGTGCAGACTCAAGCGAAAAGTATTCGTTCTTCATGACTATTGTCACCTTATTAAGTATCCACCAGTGCCGCCTGTTACGTCGTTGCCCACAACGAAGCCAACAAAGTCGGCAAGACTTCGGCCGCGCTACCGGCAAAGCTGGCATGACAATGCTCGGCAAGCGCGGTTGGCGCAGGATTGACCTCGATCACCCGCGCACCTTTCTGTAGGGCGCGCCACGGCAGACTGGCCGCCGGCTCTACTTCGAGCGAGGCACCAACGGCGATCAGCAGATCGCACTGCTCGACCGCATCCCACGCCGCGTCAAGCGCCTCTGGCGCCAGCGGTTCGCCGAACCACACCACATCGGGCCGCAACAGCGCGCCGCAACCAGGACAGTGCGGCACCGGCCCGGCAAGAAGTTGAATAGCGAGCAGGTCGTCGCGGTTCGCGTAGGGATCATGCTCTTCCCATGCCGCATAGCCATTGCACACCGGACAGATCATCGGCGGCCGCTCGGCGGCAAACGCCGCTTCCTCGTCCACAAACGACTTCAGTCGCAGCAGATTGCCGTGCAGTTCGATCACCTTCGTGCTGCCGGCACGCTGGTGCAGGTTGTCGATGTTCTGGGTGATTACCGTTACATGTACGCCGCGCTGCTCCAGATCAGCCACTGCCCGGTGTCCGGCGTTCGGCGACGCGGTGAGCACAGCGCCGCCCAGATGCACATGCCAGTCCCACACCCGCTGCGGATGAGCACGGAAGGCCCATGGGGTAGCTATTTCCATCGGATCGGTGCGCGCCCACAGGCCGGTCATGCGGTCGCGAAAGGTCGGAATGCCACTTTCGGCAGACATGCCGGCGCCGGTGAAGATCGTCACTTTATTGGCTTGCCAACCAGAAAAGTCCACATGGCTGATCTTCAAGCGCGGCGACCTGAAAGCCAAGATTGAATTTCGTCTCCAACTTCCCCGCCTAAGTAAGCTCTAGCGTTCCGCACCACGCGCAAGGTGCGGCATCGATGCCCCTCGATGACACCCCATAACTGATGCTTTCGAGCAATTACCAAGAAAACCTCGCCCCTAAGTGCTCGTGGCAGTAAATAGTTCCGAAGTAGATCTTGCGCCGCCCAAACACTTGGCAACCCGCTGGCCAGCCGGATATCTTCACCAGTCATTGCTTCAGATGCATATGGACAAACATTTAGTAAAGCCACGCTTTTCTCATCTGTCATCTGATCCAGATCGCCAATGTGTTTGAGCCGTGGCTCAAACCATTCTCGGAAGTTGGGGATGGTAATCGGCAACTTCTGATCTCCCTTCATTTGGTCCGCAACTTTCCTTCGTAGCTCCCTATCGCTGAACGCGGCCTGATCGCCATCACCGTAGTATGGATTGCCGTAGCAGATGACTACCTTTGCGTTCAGGAGCGGACCGTTTATTGGCCCAGGCGGGCGAGTGAGTTGAAACGAGTGTTGATTCGCCAGTAAAAACGGCTCGTCTTCCGGATGAACAAAATGCTGCTTGTCGTTTCCTGAATAGCAAGCCACCGCTCTACCGCGCGACCAGAAGTCCAAGAATGCCTTCATCGACTTACTCCTATCTGCTTATCCGTTACCACCGTACCGTTTTGAGTTGTTCCCAGTTCCACAGGCTATCTCCCAGATAGAGGTTGAGGTGACGGCGCGGTAGCGCGAAAAAGCTTCTTTGCTCAGCCAACAATGCAAGTCATGCTCTTGGCTTGTTTTCCGGTCGTTGGCTGGGTGGCCGGTACCCCGCTCACCGAGGATTTCAGCCCACGGTGCCAGATGCTTGAGTCTTCCATTGCCGAGCCTCTGACTCGGTAATGCATTTAGCGTACATCAGATCCAATTGGTGATCTCCAAGGAAGCGTAGAATTCCTCCCATGCCGCTCGTTTGAAGCAATTGCTCCCAAGAGTTGCCATCATCATCCATGACTCCAAGCAGGTATATCTGCTGATTGTCAGTATCCTCAATAGAACTTTCCATCCCGCCTCCCATTCGTTCGACCTGCATGCCGATGCATGGATGACAAGATACGGGATGCGAGGCTCACCAGATGAGCACGCTGGAAAACAGTACATCCATAATTCCGGTTCCTTCGCATCATTCAGCAGAAATGAATCGAGTTGCCTCCGGCAGTTCCGAGCTTCCTGGTGATATCGACAGGCGTTGAAACGCCGCATTTTGCTTTAGCGTAGTCTACGAGTCGGGGGGCTCAAGGGGTGAGCCTGTCGGAGTCCTTGTGGCGCAAGCGATTGGGAGTGATGGTCCATGGTTTTAGCGACAAAAGAGAAGACGCGCGTCCGGCGTGCTACGCAAGACGACGGGGATACCGAAAACCGGGTTCGCACCGTACGGTTGGTTCGCTTGGCCAACATTCTCCGACGCGGCCGCCCGGTCAGCCGAAAGGCACTTGAGGAGGAACTCGAGGTGGCGAGGGCGACGTTGACCCGCGACCTTGCGGTGCTGCGTGATCAGCTGAACATGCCAATTGTTTTCGATCGCATGGCCGACGGGTACGTTCTGGCGGATAAGGCCGGGCCGCTGGGGCCGCGCTACGAGCTACCTGGCGTATGGCTTAGCGAGAGCCAGGCGTACGCCGTCCTGACGCTGACAAATGTCTTGATGGCTTTGGGCGGTGACATACTCGGTCCTACGCTGCTCCCTTTGCGGATGCGAGTGAAGGGATCTATTGGCTTGAGAACGGAATCCCCCCCTCCGATCTGGGAGCGAATCTCGATCGAAATTCCTATCGAGGACTTTTCGCTCCGGGAACTGAGAATTGTCGCGGAAGCGATGTACTCGGAAAAGCAAGCATCATTCACTATTGCCGGCGCGACTGCGGGTCAGAAGAGCTTCTCACTGCAACGCTTCGCTCTTACAGCACACGGCTGGCACGTTGATGCATATTCAGAGGGGGAGGGAACGGTGTTCAGGATCCCGATTAGCTCAGTCAGGAAGGCGACGCTGCTCAAGGCCTCGGCGACGCAGCTTGAGTGGGTCGAATCCCATTGGGAAGACGTCATGGGCCAGAGAATCGCCATGGTACCGAGTCAGCCCCCCTGAAAGCCCCTGCGAGACAGGGATCTCCAGCCGGCTCAGGTAGTGAGCCTCTCGTCCCGTATCTTGTTTTCTCATGAACCGGCAATTACGCCGGTCGAACAGGAGACATGATGCAGAATTCCCATTCTCCACTGACTTTCATCACCCCGTTCAAGCACGCCCTGATCCACGGCGTGGCCCAGAAGCTTCCCGTTCTCGTCCGAATCCAGGCGCCGGACGCGCCAGTGTGCGACAAATGTAGCCGCAAGCCCTATCTCCTTCCAACTTACCGGGGCGGTATACCCCAACTCTTGGAAGACGAGATTTCGGGGGAAGCTCACGCCACCAATGTGTATTTACACGTCACAAAAACCGGCGGATGATGGACACTTATGACTGCGAACTCGATATCCCATTTCCACCCTGCACTGAATGATCGGCATGTCGATGCTGTCCTGCCAAACTGTTTGACTGACTCGGGAGATTGAAATGCTCAAAGTAGGGTTGGCGATATTGTTTGCCGCTTTTTCTAGTCAAGTCTTCGCGGTAAGAATAGATGTTGAAAAGCGAACAGCCAATGGCTGCAAAGTAGTTGTTTCTGAGGATCCGGCAAAGGTTGGCGAGAATAAAGACACCAAGTTTGTGTGGGCTGGATCCTGTAGGACCGGTTACGTTGAAGGTGAAGGGACTTTAGTTGAAACAAAAGCGAACGGCGCTGTTACCAAAACGATTGCCACATTTCGTCATGGCCGAGAAGAGGGGGCTGGCTCGGCAGATGCCACCCTCGCCAATGGAACAAAGGCAAGCTTTCGTGGCAGCTTTTTCCGAGGCCTGCCACAAAGCGGAGATCTGACGGCCGAAGCACCAAACGGTGCAATTACCAAATATCGGGGACCTTTCGTTGAGGGAATACCTGATGGGCAAGGACGGCTTGAGATTGTCAACAAGGCTGTGTTTGAAGGCGAGATTCGTGGATTGAAGCCAAACGGGCAAGGAAAACTTACCTTTCCCAACGGGATGTCGGTAACCGGGAATTTTAGGGATGGTCAGCGGCCATCCTCTGGTCACATAGAGTTCACCAACGGGTCGAGTTACGACGGGGAGTTGAAGGATTTGAAACCCCATGGAAAAGGAACCTCTGTTGCCGCTGACCGAACTAGGTACTCTGGTGAGTTCGTTGATGGCAAAGCAGAGGGATCTGGAACAATTCAACAGCCTGATGGTGGCACTTATAACGTCCGAATTCGCGATGGAAACGTAGAAAGACTTCCTGGGCGTGAGGAGTTGGCTGAAGCTGCTCGGGCCGGAGAGGCAAGAGCCGCAGCGGAGAGACAAAGAGCGGAAGATCAGCAACGCTACGAAAATGCAGTAATTGCATGTCGGTCAAGAGCGGCCTATAGCGTGGCTCCGACAGCTGGCAATATTGGTGAAATGCTTGCTAGAGCCGGGCAGTGCAATCTTGATCCCGAAGCGTTCAGAACACCCCAAGTTGTGGTGATACAGTCTCAACCCAGCAACATCACTTGCACTCGAACTGGCCCATTCATCAATTGCAATATGCGATGACTTAAAGTCAATACTCCGAGCCAATTGATTTGCTTGGTATTGCGTTCATCCGCGGGGAGCTTTGTCGCGGATGATTTTCCACTGTGCCACTGCGGGCTACTTTTGTGGCGGGGTACAGCAGTCCACTCCGCTCAAATTCTTCGCGCTGGAACGTTAGGACCACCCTGACACCGGCTACCCAAGACGCCATCGATTCAGGGCTGTCAGTCGCCGCTTCTCCGTAGCTGAAGGTCATGTGGGAAAAGTTGGTGACTCAGATTGGATAGCCGCTACGGGGAAGCCCCAGGTTGAATGTCCGCAAAGGGAGCAGCATGTCCACCGGCCGGTCCTGGCCGAAAGTGTGAGTTCAGCAGATTGGCCCATTGCAGTCATTCGCCGATTTTGCACCGATCTCGGCGAACGTTGGCTCAGGCCGATGACCGGACAGCAATGGAACCCGCAAGAAGAGCGCGAGTTGAAGGGGTCAGAGATATTTGAAAATTAAATGTCTCTGAGGTAGCCCAGCTTTCCCGGGGTGGTTCCTTGTCACAGACTCATCCCAGCCGTCCGATCTTGGTGCTGGCCGTCTCGATGTAGTGTTCCAGCGCGGCGACGCACGGTCCAAACCGGTGGCTAAACGCTGTTGCCGCCATGACCCGGGCGAGGAACGCGCGCGCCAGTTCGTCGGCGTGCCGCCAGGTTTCGTTGGCCACACTGGCGTGAATGTTCGCCTCGGAGATGATGTCAGGTATTCCGCCACCACTACGGGGCGCGAAGGTCATTGGCGTCATGTCGTAGGCTGGCGCAATGAAATAAGGTCGACCCTGTTCGGCGACGAATGACAGGTTGCCGCTGTGCATGTCAGAGTTGCCGATCAGGGTGCCAAAGGCCCACAGGAGATTTGCGCCTTCCTCTGCTTCTGGACGAATTTGGCCGCCAACAACAAGGTGCCGCGCAATGATTGGCCAGCCACCTGCTCCTGCCCCGACGAATTCGGCATCCAGCGCGGCCAAAGAGAGCAGCGCACGGCGGCCAAGATTGCCGATGCGATCAAATCGCTCGACCTCCAAGAAGCGCTGACCACGGTGGTCCAATATCTGCGTCTTGGCGGCAGGGATGCCGGCTTCGCGCAGGGTGTCCAGCGCCAGGTGTTCGGCCAGCAGCAGGTCGCGCCAGCGTTCGCTGACGGGGCCTTTCTCCAACTCACTGAACTTCACGATGCAGTGCCGGGGCCCATCGGCCGTCATGGCATAGGCAGTGAACTTCGGCTGCTCGCCCCCGGCTGACGATCCGGCTGTTTCACCGCGAGCAGCTTCCAGCGCCAACCTGGCGTATTCCTCGGCCTTCTGTTCCTCCGCGATGGGATCAGGGACGGGAGCGGCAAGGAATCGATCCCGCGCAGTAGCGCCTAGCAGGAGATTCCCCACCACATCATGGCCATGCACAAGCAGCGCCCGCAAGGCGTGGGTATCGGTCCAGTCGGTGAGGCGCTCGGGTAGTCCAAGTTCAGCGCCATGGCGAGCAGCGTACGCCCGGCCGAGATATCCCTGAGGGCGCATGTCGAACACCCACCAAGGCAGGCCGTCGCTGTGCAGGGTGACACCGTTCTCCTGGCACATGACGAACCCTTCTGGACGCACTGGAACCAGCGTTCCCAGTTGCTTGATCCGGCCTTCAGCATCGACCCGATAGATAGGGATGTCTGGCAACCCGCGCATGGTATCGCGTAGCGTGTATTGAATTGATCGGGCAGCTCCGATCCGTACGACTTCGTCGCCAAGTTCGGTCAGCGCGCGGGAGATCGTCGGCTGACTGACGTCAAGACTTTCAACCAGTTGGCGTGCGGACAACGGCCCGGCGGACAGTCGCATGCGGATAGTGTCAACGTGCGGTGACATGTGCGTGAATTAGTTTATGAATAGATTTTTGAATAGCAAGTATAGGTGAAGTGAGGCTTATACGGAAGAAAATCGCAACTCAGGGCTGCCTATGGCCGAACCTGGGTGAAACAGCATGCGATGGCTTCAGATCGAGTTCTGCCAAGCGGCTTGGTTAACGTGGGCATTCGCAAGCGCAGTTGCAACAAATGTCCAATTAATGGCCCCTCGCAGTCAAATATAGTCTGGGCATCACCGGCTACTAAGGCCGATGACCGGACAGCAATGGAACCCGGCAAACGAGAAGATCGCGAGAACCCTCGGGAGGCCGGTGGCGGGGTCGGACCGGAAGTCGGCGCCGGCGGTACGGCGACCCGGCTGGCGGCGGCCGGGCGATAATGGCGGCCACGTTACCCACGGAGCAAACATGCGCTGGCTGGACCGGATTCCCTATCCACTACTTGTCGCCGCCACGGTGTTCATGCTCGGCGCGCCCTTCCTGCCCGAGCCGCACCTTGTGGAGAAGGCGCGCATGCTGGCCGAAGGCCGGCTGACACGGCCCCTGGACATCTTCGACGTGTTCTGGCATTTGCTGCCGGCGATCC
>JAIOQB010000488.1 GCA_021413585.1 Planctomycetia bacterium | reverse complement strand
GTGATGTACCTGGGCAACCTGATCGAGCTGGGCTCGTCCGACGCGGTATATCTCACGCCGGCCCACCCTTACACGCGGGCCCTGGTCTCCGCCGTGCCGCGCCCCGATCCGCACGGCGACAAGTCGGGTCGCGTGAAGTTGAAAGGGGAAATCCCCACGCCCCTGGCCAAACCGAGCGGCTGCCCGTTCCGCACCCGCTGCCCGATCGCGCAGCCGGAATGCGCCGTGGCCCGGCCGCCGCTGGTGATGAAAGAGACGGGGCAGGTGGCGGCGTGTCCGTATACTTAGGGCTGACAGCCGGAGGCTGTCAGGTGTGAAGGGTTTGAAGAGTTAGAAGAGTGTGAAGGGTTTACTCTTCGACCTCGCTGCTCTTGTCCCCGCCGGCGTCCTTCCGAAACACCGCCACCACGTCTTCCACCGGGATGATGAATAGCTTGTTGTCCTGCTCAAACTCCACCGGGATGCCGTGGCGGGGGTCGACCAGCACCTTGTCGTACTTGGCCAAAGGGTAATCGGCGTCCGCTTCCACCTGCGTGCTGATCGCCACGATCCGTGCCGTGAGCACCGGCGTCTTGGCGTCGTCGGGCAACAGGATGCCGCCGCGGGTCGAGCGCCGCTCCTCGTCCTTGCGGATCAACACTCGCAAGCCCACCGGCTCGATAATCTCCAGGCTCATCTTCTTGGCGTCGGACATGCGCTTCGCCTCCGAATGACATCTATGCTGCTTGCTTAAGATCCTGCGTTCGCCGCTGCCTTGTCGCGACGCAACTTCTCGATTTGCCGGGCCAGTTCTCCCGACGTCAGGGCCTGTTCCCACGCCGCCTCGTCCGGATAGACGATGTCGCTGAGGAACCGAATCGCCCAATTGTGCGTTAGCGGGCTGATCGAGATCACGATTCGACCGTGCCGATACGCTTCCCACATTTCCACCGCGGTCCCCATCGACGCTTCGGGGACAAACGCCAGCACCACGTCCACCTCGCCGCACAGCCGGTTGTGGTGGAAGAAGACCTCGCGCCCCAGCATCTCGCCGTATTCGAGCGAATTGGCATGGTCCGCCAGCGGGTCGTAAACGTCCGCCCCCGGCAGGTGGGCGATCAGCAATTGCTTCAGCCGGCCCCGGTAGTGCTGGTCGTGCAGCACGGCCGTGCGGTGGGAGCCCTGCATGATGCCAGCCAGGAAAATACGCATCGGCATGGTGGCTCGCTGTGGTGGTTTCAATGCCAACTTGGATTGACAATTCTACTTTGATCGACAAGTACACTTCGCTGGCGTAGGATAAGGCGCATCCACGGTTTCGCCTAGCACCCTGCCCTGCCCTCCGCCGCCATCCCATGACCAAAACTACCAAGAGCCATCGCCCCGCTGTGGCCTCGATTCAAAAAACAGCCACGCCATCCGAGCCAGACCTCGATCGAGCCTACAAGCTGCTGATGGCGCTGCTGCCGATCCCCGGCGGTAGTTGCCAGGAGACCGAGGTGGCCGCCTATGTCGCGGCGCAGCTTCGCCGCGGCGGGGCACCCGCGTCGGCCATTCGCTACGACACGGCCCATCGCCGCTCGGCGTTCGGCGGCGCGATCGGCAACCTAGTGCTCAAGCTTCCCGGCCGGGGCCCCGGGGCCACACGCCTGCCGCGGCGGCTGCTGATGGCCCATCTCGACACCGTGCCAATCTGCGTGGGCACGCGGCCGGTGCGCCGCGGCGGGCAGATCGTCTCGGGTTTGAAAGACCGAGGCCTCGGCGCCGACGATCGCTCCGGCGTGGCCGTGGTGCTCAACACGGCGCTCGAAGTGCTGCGTCGCAAGCGGCATCCGCCGCTGACGTTTTTGTTCACCGTCCAGGAGGAGATTGGCCTGTATGGCGCCCGCTGCGCGTCGCTGGGGCTGTTGGGCAAGCCCGAACTGGCGTTCAATTTCGACGGCGGCCCGGCGGCCAAGCTCACCGTGGGGGCCACCGGCGGCTATCGGATGAATATCGTCATCGAAGGCTTGGCCAGCCACGCCGGCGGAGCGCCGGAATTGGGTGTCAGCGCCATCGCCATCGCGGCACTGGCCATCGCCGAGTTGACCCAGACCGGCTGGCACGGCGCGATCCATCAGGAAGGGGGCACCGGCACCAGCAACGTCGGCGTGATCGGCGGCGGCGAGGCCACCAACGTCGTCTGCGATAAGGTGACCATCCGCGCCGAAGCCCGCAGCCACGATCCGGCATTTCGCGAAAGAATCGTCAAGCAAATCACCGCCGCGTTCGACCGCGCCGCACAGCAGGTCGTCAGCGCCGCCGGCCGCCGCGGCCGCGTCGAGATCGAAGGCCGCTTGGACTATGAGTCGTTTCGGCTGGCCAGCGACGAGCCGTGCCTGCTGGCCGCCGAACGGGCGGTGCGGGCAATCGGGGCCGAGCCGATCCGCGCGATCAGCAACGGCGGGCTGGACGCCAACTGGCTCTCCGCCCGCGGGATTCCCACGGTCACCCTCGGCGCCGGCCAACTCGGCCAGCACACCGTGGCCGAGGCCCTCGACCTGGCCGAGTTTTCCCAAGCCTGCCGCATCGCCCTGCAATTAGCCACCGAGGAACAATAACCACCCCTTCACACCCTTCAAACTCTTCACACCCCAAAAGCCGACAGCCGATAGCTGACAGCCGACAGCAAACTTCCCATGGATCTCGACGACGAACTGTGCCTCTGCTTCCATGTCTCGAAACGCAAGGTGCTCAACTACCTGCGGATCGAGCGCCCCCGCAGCGCCAGCCAACTGAGCGAGTGCCAGGGAGCGGGTACCGGCTGCGGCTGGTGCCGAAGCTATCTGCGGCGGCTGTTCGACCAGGCCGCGCGGGGAGAGTCGCCATCGACCATCGATCGTTCGGCCCCGGCGGTAATTACTCCAGCCAACGAAACCGCTGCCGAGCCATCGGCCGCCGACTACGCCCTGGCCCGCACCCAATACGTCCGCAGCGGCGGCGGCACACCTCCTCCAGGGGCCACGCCCATCGAACCAACTTGATCGAAATGGTTATTTGTCCGTTGTCCGTGGTCAGCAGTCCGTTGTCAGTGGTCCGTTGCGACTGACAACTGACCACGGACAACGGACCACTGACCACCCTGCTAGTGGGCCAGTGCCAAATCGTGTATATTACGCCCTTCCGGCCCAGGTGCCGTCGCTGTTTGGCTGCTGATAAGGTGGGTAATATGGCGCGTAAAGTAGTTAACCGCAAAGAGTTGCGTGCAGAGGCCGATGCCGCCCGAGATGCCGGAATCACCAAGCCCAAGAAGGCGGCCAAGGCCAAATCGGCCACGCCTCGCAAAAGCCGCAAGAAGATTCCGACCGAAGTGCGGCTAAAGGCCTTCTGGGGCGTGTTCAACCAATCGCTCAAGCGGATCGCCCTGTTCGAGTACAGCCAGCGCCGCCAGGCCGACAAAAAGGCCAGCGAGTTGACCGAAAAACACAACTCGCCCCACTTCGTGCAGCCCGTGAAGGAAGTGATCGAAGAGGCCTAGTTGAGGTCGCCGCACGATTAGATGGCCGCTCGTCGAGATCGCGGCCTTGTCGGGGCCGGCAGGTCGTTGTTCTTGGCGTCGTTGCTGACCACGGTTTCATCGCCACTCTCGCTGGGGGGTAGTTACGCGATGCCAACTACGCAGTAATTTTTCAACGCTGCGGCTAACCACGCGGTGGCAAACTGCACCAGGGCCAATTACGCTATATCTGATTAAACTGACTGAACTCACAGTGTCATCTGCGTGAGTGTCTGGGGCGTTGGACGGGCGGGAAGTCGCATGGAATTCAATCCTGGCCTGACGGTCGGCATCGACCTGGGCACCACCTTCTCCACGATCGCCCATCTGGATGAGAACGGCACCCCCGTCGCGCTGTTGAACGACGACGGCAAGGACGAAACGCCCAGCCTGATTCTGCTGGCCGACAGCGGCCGCGTGATCGTCGGCCCCAATCGGATGCGGGCCGCCATGGAAGACCCCCAAAACGTGGTCGAGCGCATCAAGCGCCACATGGGCAAAGGGGACTTCAAGCGGACGTTCGACGGCCGCGAGATCACGCCCGAGTTCCTCTCGGCCCTGATCCTCAAAAAACTCCGGCAGGACGCCGAGCCGCAGATCGGCCAGATCGGCAACGCGGTGATCACGGTGCCGTACTATTTCAACGATTTGAAGCGCAAGGCGACGCAGGACGCCGGCCAGATCGCCGGCCTGCGCGTCGTGGACATCATCAACGAGCCGACCGCCGCCACGCTCACCTACGCCTGGAAGCGGGGCGAACTGGGCTCGCTCGGCGGCGGCACCCCCAAACCGCGGCTGGTGCTGGTCTACGACCTCGGCGGCGGCACATTCGACGTGACCGTGGTCCGCTACACCCCCAGCCATTTTCAGGTGCTGGCCACCGACGGCGACGTCGAACTCGGCGGTGTCGACTGGAACGATCGACTGGTCGATCATGTGGCCGAGCAGTTCAAAGCCAAGTTCGGCAGCGACATTCGCGAGTCGGCCGCCACCATGCAGTTGCTGCTGTACGAGTGCGACCAGGCCAAGATCTTCCTCTCGGCCAAGTCGGAAACCACGATCAACTGCCGGCACGACGGCAAGTCGCTCAATGTGACGATCACCCGCGAGCAGTTTGAAACGCTCACGGCCGACCTGTTGCAGCGGTCGATCGACACATCGGAACAAGTGCTCGAGCAAGCGGGCATCCGCTCGACGGACTTGGACGCCCTGGTGCTCGTCGGCGGCTCGACGCTGATGCCCGCCGTCACGCGGCGGCTGGAAGAGGGCTTGAAGGTCAAGCCGTTTCAGGGTCTGTCTCCCTACACGTCGGTGGCCCAGGGAGCCGCGATCCACGCGGCCATCCTCGAAGCCAAGCATCGCGGCACGGAAACCACCCAGGCGGGCAAGCTGCGCAAGCTGCTCGCCGCGGTCAAGCAGGAGAACGTCAATTCGCACGCCTTGGGCGTGGCCGTGCGCAACCCGCGCAGCAACAAGCGCCGCAACTACGTGATGATCCCGCGCAACAGCCGGCTGCCACTGGAAGTGCGGCAGACGTTCGTCACCACGCAGGACGCGCAGCAAAGCGTGAACGTCGAAGTGCTGCAGGGCGAAGCGCCCGATCCGAACGCTTGCGACCAGATCGGCAACTGCCGGATCGCCGGCCTGCCCGAGGGGTTGCCCAAGGGCTCGCCCATTGAAGTGGTGTATGCCTTCGACGAATCGGGGCGAATCCACGTCCGGGCGGAAGACAAGACGGGGGGCCGCGTGGCCACCACCGCCATCGAACGCCCCGGCGGGATGGATCAGGCGAAGATCGATCTCCTCTCCCGGTTGGCCAGCGATTATCATGTAGAGTAGGCCGGTTCCGGGTCGGCAGCAGTGCTGGGCAACTGCCGCCGTCACTTGCCCGAAGCACCAGTTGCTCACTAGCCCGCAGCGCAAGCGAGGGGGCGCGGCTAACCTTCCCTCGCTTGCGCTGCGGGCTAGTGAATGGATTGCTGGGGCAGTGTCTCTGGCACCCCTGGATCCCGCGATCAACTAACCCACACTTTCTCCTTCAAGGCGCGCAAGACAGCGGTGGCCGAGCAACCTGACGTTTATCGCGATTGGCTGGGTATCAAAGAGCCCGCGCGGCCGCTGGACTATTACCAGTTGCTGCGGCTGGAGCGCTTTGAGGACAACGTCGAGCGCATTCGCCGCCACTATCGCAAGATGAACGCCCACACGCGCAAGTACGCGGCGGGCCAATACGCCAGCCTCAGCCAGCAGTTGCTCAACGAGTTGGCCCGGGCGATGCTGTGCCTGACTGACGCCGCCCGCAAGGCGGAGTACGATGCCTCGCTCGGCCGCCAGGCGCCGGCCGGTCGCAAGCGGCATACATTCGAGGAATTGCTGCTGCTTCGGCAAGTGGTCGACCGCGAGCGGCTGGACAAAGCCCGCAACTACGCCAACGCCACCCACATGCATCTGCGCGACGCGGTGCTGCAGCAGAAGCTGGGCTCGGCCGAAACCTTGATGCAAGTTTACGCCGAGTCGCTCGGGCTGCCGTACCTGGAACTGGCCGATGTGACGATCGAGCCGGAACTGGTGGGCAAGCTCACCGCTGTCTCCGCCCGCACGCATTCCTGCGTGCCGGTGATGGTGGACGACAATCAACTGCTGGTCGCCTCGCCGAATCCGCTGCGGCTGGACGTGGAGGAAGACCTGCGGCTGCGCGTGGGGATGCCAATCCGCATGGTGCTCTGCACGCCGGCGGACGTGAACCGACTGATCGAACAATACTACACCCGCGAAGCGGCCAGCGAAGAAGTCCGCGGCCGCACCTTCGCCCCGCAGCACAACCAACCCGAGGAACCGCCGAAGGGTTTGGGGAAGATGTGGGCGAATATGAAGAAGTGGGGGAAGAAGTGATTTGGGATAGTGGATTTAGGATTGAGGATTGAGGATTTACGGTTCTCATGGGCCCCCCTCGGTCCGAGGCTCTGCCTGGGACCGCACTGCCTCGGAGGCTCCGCGTCCCGCAGACCAGAGGCTCCGCCTCCTGCTGACTGGGCAATACAACAGAAAGTACGTGGGCGCGAGCGCCCCACCAACCGTTTGTGTCAGGCCAGAGGCCTGACCTACGGATTTCTCGTGGTTTTCTAGCGTTTTTGTCACATGGGGCGCTCGCGCCGCTGTTCGCGCCGCGCTCGCGCCCTGTTCGCGCCACGTACCACTCCGCCTGTAGGTCTCGCCTGCCGGGCGTGACCTTGCGGTTAGTGCATCGTTGCCTTTTAACGTAACGACGAGGTACCGCCCGGCAGGCAGAACCTACGGAGGTCCACCGTCGGGGACTATCCTCCTGCGACTTTCAATTGTTCCGAGTTTGCAAAAACAGACCTTACGACCGTATGTCGAACGTGTGGGTGGCGCACGCACTGGCAAAGCCAGTGGCACACGGGGGGAGGCGAAAACCAGGGAAAGCGTTTCTGGTCCTGCCAACCTGCTCCGCTGGTGGCACCTGAAGTGACCGAGAATTATGACACTTTTGCTGGTAACATTTCAACAAAAATCCGGCTCGTTTTCGCTCGATTCGGCAAAAAGTATTTTGCGTTCTTAGGGGGGTGGCCGGAAAAAAGTTATTGGCAAGTTCTGCGCCGGGCACGGTTTCCGACCCGCCGTTCGCGGCGATTTTCCGCAAGATTTCTTCAGGCGAATGGAACCTAAGGAGGAGGCGGAGCCTCCAAGGTGCGTGCCCAGAAACTGTGAGCGGATTGGCGCTAGCCACCGGTCCCTCGGGCAGGCCACGCGTATCGTATAACCGGCGGCTAGCGCCGTGCCGCTCACGCAGCGCAGCGTCAACGCAGTGCAGTGACCATGACTAAAATACCGGCCATGAACCATCGCATTCGCATCGTCGCCACGGCCCTGTTGTTGCTCGCTCCGGCGGGGGTCGCGGTGGCTCAGGACTCCAACCGCTTCGTGCAGGTTACCGCCCACGATCGAAAGGACGGGGGCGATATCGAAGCGGTCAATCAATCGCTCGCGCCGATCACGCTCACGCTCAATGTAACGCTGGAGAACATGCAGGCCGACAAAGAGATGCCGTTGACCGTGGTCCTCAAGCCCCGCTCGACCACGCAGCTTGTCTCGCTGCGGCAGGAAACGACACCGGACAAGTATCGCTACACCTACAAGTTCAACACGAAATATGGAGACTGCGAGTCCGCGCACGACGACGACCACGTCTATCAGCTTCCGTTTGAAGCGGGCCGCACCTACCGGGTCATCCAAGGGTACGGCGGCAAGTTCAGCCATCAGGGAGAAGAGGCCAACTCGCTCGATTTCGATCTGGCCGCCGGCGACAAGGTGCTGGCCGCCCGCGAGGGAATCGTCGTCGACACCGAGGCTAGCCACGCCCAAGGAGGGAAAGACCCCAAGCTCAAGAACGAGTCGAACTACGTCCTGGTGCTGCACGACGACGGCACGCTCGGTTGCTACGTCCATCTGAAAAAGAATGGCGTGAAGGTGGCCGTCGGCACGAAAGTGGCCGCCGGCACTCTGCTCGGCCTCTCCGGCAACACCGGCTACAGCTCCCGGCCGCATCTGCACTTCGACGTCTACCGCCCGCTGGATGGCGAAAAATCAGAGCGGATTAAAACCAAATTCAAGACGACGGAGCACGAGGCGGAAATGCTGGAAGAGGGGAAGACGTATACGCGGCCGTAAGCCGAGTTGCGCCATCCGGGCGAAGCCTATTTTACACGTTTAAAACACTCCCGCCCGCCCCCCATCTTGGAATGGACCCAATAAGCGTTGGGACCGTCGAACTCGAGGATCGCGTATTCGGACATTTCGATGGGGATGACGGGTTTCGCCGTGTCCAGTTCGTGAATCACCGTCGAGACCTTGTCTCGCCCCACGACTTCGTACCGGCTGGTATTCCTCCGGCCATCAAATTCAGTGGTCAATGTATTCCCCGCATAGGTGATCCGGAACTTGCCTAAAATCGTGCGCAAGCCAGCCTCTTGCTTCGCGTCCACCGGCCGGCGTTCGCGCATCTCGGCGATTGTTCGGTCGGCGTCGGATTGCCAGGTGCCGATCAAGCGTTCGTCCACTCGATTGGAGGCTCGAGTCGTGAAGAACAATTCCACCAACAGAATCAACACGAGCAGGCTCACCACGAACAGCAACAGGACGCATGCCCTCTTGTAGCGCTGCAATGTCTTGGCAGAGTCCGCTTCCATGGCACACCTCACCTCCATCTGGCCCATTCGCAATTTCCCATCACGAGCGTTGAGAATACGCGACCGGCCGTGAATGTCAAACATTCCGGGGCAGCGGTGACGGCCGAATCGCGCGATTCGGCGGGTTAACCTCGGGCGGCTCGCCCCGGGCTAAGAGGGCTGATCGGCGGGGACCACCAGAAACTTCGCCAGCCGTTCGTGCGTGGCGGGTTGGTTCAACTCCTGCTTGCCAAAGCCCGGTTCGGCGCCGGCGGCGACGGCTTCGATCTGGTACTCGGGGTAGTTGCTTACCAGCATGCAGGGGACGGCGGCCAGCGCGGCATCGGCCTTGATGCGGCGGATCACGTCGACGCCGTCGGTGTAGTCGTGGTCCAGCTTGCGGTTGACCAGCACCAGGTCGAACTGGCCAGCCCGCAGCGCCGCCAGGGCGGCGTCGGACGTATCCACTTGGGATACCTGGGCCCCAAATCGGCCTTCGATCATGCGCCGAATCGGCGCGTGATCGGGGCCGCATTGGCCGACGTCGAGAACGCGCTTTGCCACACGGCACCTTTTTGAGTTAGTTGCGCGATAGATGGGGCCAATGACCAATGTCCAAGATTCCAATCTCCAATACGCAAGCGTTACGCTTGCGCTTCCTCTATTGGAGATTGGAATTTGGTCATTGGGATTTCTGCTTCCCCTTCTCTTCCGGGAAGGCGATCGCAAAAAGATACGACTTATTCGTAATATACAGCACATTATCCGCCACGATCGGGGTGCTGTAGACCGACGAGCCCATGTTCGGCACGGTGGCGTTGCCGTCTTTGTCCACCGTGGCGTTGTGCGCCTTCCATTCGCCGTCGATCTTCTTCATCGCCTTGCTGCGATCGCTCGACAGGCCGAACACGAACACGTCGCCATCTTCGTTGCCGATGTACACGTGGCCGTCGACAATCAGCGGC
>JAIOQB010000044.1 GCA_021413585.1 Planctomycetia bacterium | reverse complement strand
CCGAATGGTCGACGTCGACTCGGTCATCACCCCCCAGAAATAGGTGTTCTCCGTTTGCTTGCCGCGCATCTGGAACTTGAACTGCGGCAGCAAGCCATTGCGGGCGAGGAACTCAATCGCCGCGCCCACCACCACCGCGCTTTTGGGATCGACGATCAAACCCGGGGCGTGCCCCTTGGTGTCCTGATACGGATACCAATTGCCCGCGTAGTGGTTGAACATCGGAATGATCCGCGACGACGGCAACGGCAGGTACATCCGGACCATGTCCTGGATGAAGCCCAGTTTGGTTGGCTGGCCGGCCAAGAGCACCACGTCCACCTGGTGATCGACGCAGCGGCTGCAAAAGTCAAACAGCAGATCGTCGAACACTTCGTGAACGACGTCCTGGAACGCCTCCTTGTTGTACGTCAGCGGCAGCGGTTGCTGCAGGTTGTAGTAACCAGGGCCGCGGAGCTTCGTGCAAATCAGGTCGAGCGATTCCAGCACCGCCGGATCGACCACTTCGGGATCGGTGTGCGTGATCGGCTCGTCCGCGTCGTCGTCCACGGCCCGCTGCAGATAGACCTCGGCCAGCGGCACCAGCAGCCGGTTGATCCAATTGACCCGCTGCGAGCCAAAGCCCCGGTTCTTGGGCACTTCGGGGCCGAACAACAACTGCACGTCTTCCGGCTCCAGGCCGATGCCGTCGGCAAACGCCGGCACGATGATCTTTTCCAGCAGCCGCTTGACCAACTGGTCGCCGGCGATCGGGATGCCGTCAACGTGCAGCGTCTGGCCGTGCACCGCGTCGTCCATGCCCGGCTCGTAGCTGTAGCGGGCGATCATGAGATCCGTGGTGCCGCCGCCAATGTCGATGCAGGCGATGCGCAGCTCCTGCCGCTGCGGCGAGACATCGTCCTCGTCGGGCGCGGACGAACTGAGCGTTGCACCCGGGCGGCGAATGCGCCCCCGATTCCGCCGCCGTCCGGCCGGCACCGAGCCGCTTTCATCGGGCAATTGCGTTTCGACCGGCGCGGCGCCCGGCGTGGAACCCGAGGGCATGTGAACCTGGCTGAGCGTGGAGAACCACAGCCGCGGGTCTTGTCCCAGCAGTTTCAGCTCGCTCCAGATGTACGTCAGATGCACCGCGCTCGCTTCGTCGATGCTCAGCGTAAGCGTGGGCTTGTTGCGCTGCTGCTTGCCGAGCGTGTCGGCGAAAATCTCGATCGCCTTTTGGGCCTGCTGGCGGAACCGGTCGCGCTCCGGCTGGAACATGCCGCTGGGATAGGTCAGCGTCAGGCTGCGAATCTCGCGGGTGCGCGACGGATCGCCGGTGGCCGTGCGGTAGTTGAGCGAATTGACGTAGCTATACGCCTGGCAGAGCATTTCGTAGAGCGCGGTGACCATCATCGAACGCGGCGCGTGCTGCGGCTTGATCGGCACCTGCGGGGCGTAGCTCTCCTCGGTCGGCGGATGGTTTTCGTCGAGCAGGAAGTCGCGATCATCCTCGTGCAGATATTTCAGCATCGGCCCTTGCAGCTTGGCCGCGAACGTGCCGGTGCCGCAGCGGTCGTGCGGGTCGGCCATGTACCAGAACGCCCCTTCGAGCCAACTGGCGTCGTCCGCCCACAGATAGCGCTTGGGCGTGCTGATGCCGGTGCGAAAGTCTCCTTCGGCGTGCATTGCCTGGCTGATGTCGTCCACCTCGCGCCCCAGCCGGGCCATCGACAGGTCGTTGAATAGCGGCGGGCGGACCTTCACCTCGCGCTCCACGGTGACGGTCTTTTTGCCCAACAGTCCCGACTTCAACTCTCGGGCATATTCCTTCTTGGTCACTTCCTGCGGCGGCCGATAGGGAGAATTGCACCACCGCGTCTTCGACGAGAACCAGCGGCTGGAGGGGTGGCTTTGCGGTTCGCCCGCGTCGTTGAAGCCGTCGAGGTGATAGCGATTGACCAACTCGAAGGGGGTCATCTCGGCCGTCTGGCTGACTTCGCCGACCACTTCGAGCAACAATGCTCCGGTGCGGCTGTTGCCGAAATCGACCACCATGTGAACCGGCTTCGCTTCGCCAGCCGTGGCGGTGGCGGCCCGCAATCGCAGCTCCACCTTCGGCACGCCGGCCAGCGGTTCGCCCTTGAGATCGAGCAGGCCGCTGAGCGCGACGTTGAAATCGCCGGCCAGCGACTTGGCGTCGCAGAAGTAACCCACCTCCGGATCGCCGAGCGTGGTGTCGACCGCCAAGAACAGCTTGCTGATGCTCCCCTGGATCAACTGCCACTGGATATAGGGAAACTCCAGCGGCTTGGCCTGGGGATCGTCCGCCTGCTTGGGGTTCACCGTCCGGCAATACTGCCAGCCATAGCCGATCTGCGCGCTCGTATAGCGCCGCCCCGCGGGAAGCGGGATGCAGACGACTTGAACGCCGGTATTGGCAAATAAGGTTTGCATGACTCGTCGTGTCTCGCGGAGCTATCTACGAATAAGTCGTTCGTCAACGAGTCTTCTGCGGCTCAACGTCCAACGTGCAGATAGCCCCAGGAACTGTAAACGTGGCCTGTTTTGAATCGGCGGACCAGGTAATGATCTCCGGCATGTCGTAATAGCCCAATTCACCATCGGTTCCAGGCGGCACTAAACGCACAGCAATAATATTGTCCTGGTCCGATCGGTTCTTTGAATCCCTGATGCAGAATTCCCCATGAAGCTGTTTGTAATCGGCTCGAAGCGGGTTGCCTTGTTTAAAACAGTTCGCCAGCGCCGTATATTTACCATCAGGGGAGTCTTTGTACTTGCCCAATCCCAACGGAATATCCAGAGTCTTTACAAACTGGTAGATATTTCCCCCCGGCGGAATACGGATCTCCGCCCCCGCCCCAGCGGCCAGCACTTGCGGCAGGCGGCTGCGCCAGCGGGTGACCAGCGAGGCCATCAGCCCAAAATCTTCGTCCTCGTCCACTTCCACCGGTTCGATCGGCTCGCCGCTTGGGCCGGGGTTGATCATCAGGTCGTTGAGGATCACTTGCACGTATTTTCGACGCGCGCGGCGCTTGGCCGCTTCGTCTTTCAGTTTCAATCCGACGACTTTAAGCAGCCGGCGATTGATTTCCTCAAACACATTTTGCGAGCAGAGGTAGTCGCGCAGGTACCGCGTCAGGGCGAAAAACTCCTCGGCAGACAAACCCTTGGCCGCCTCCGGGTGCTTGGCGACAAACTCTTCCCAATGCTGCGGGGCGGAGACGGTGGCCCATTCGTGCAGAAACTCCTGAAGCCGCTGCGGGAACCGCCGCTCCATTGCGTCGGGGCGACCCATGCCGGCCCGGGTGGGGATATCCGCAAAATCGGCAATCGACCATTGCTCGCCATCCTGGAAACCGAGTGCGTGTTCGAGCGCCTGCACGCGTTCGTAGATCGCCTGGCGATCCGAGCCGAGCCAGTCGAGCACCCGCTTGGCGCAGGTGAGCCGCTGCTGGCGGTCGACGTTGGAATCTGGATTGACGAACCAGCCGCGGGCCAATTGCAGCAGCCGCTGGTACACCTCGTCGATCGAGGCTTCCAACTGGTCCTGCTTGCGCACCGCGGTGGTCACTTCGCGCCAGCCGGCACTAATCAGCGACATGCTGCCATCGTCGTCGCGCATCGCCGCGGCCCATTTGTCGCTGGCCGCATGCACGTATTTCTGCACCATCTTCGACGCCACGAACGAGCGGCCGGCGTGGTCCCACTTCTCGGCCCCGTCCTTCTCGCGGGCCGGTTCGTCGGCGTCCCACGTGCCGGGGTAGCGGATCGGATACACGTTGTGAAACGGCCGGCCCCGGCCCCCAAAATCGTTCATCACCGGCCCCAACGCGTCGACAAGCTGTGCCAGCCGCGTGTCGTATAACTGCGGTGTGGCGTACTCATCCCGATTGCGGAACTCCTCGTCGATGCCGGTCACGCCGACGAACAGCGCGGGCAATTCATCGCGCACCTTCAGCGGCCACTCCTCGCCATAACGGGCACGCCCCCACTTGTCGATGTGGTGCTTCATCTGGGCCGTGACTTCCAGGTTGCCGCCGCGGGCCAACAGCAGCAGCGTCTGGATCTGCAACTCTTCGGTATAGCGCTCGAACAGATATGCCACCTTGCCGCGCTTGACGATCTCCATTTGCTCGTCGAGCGATTCGGCGCTGCCGCGCTTCCCTTGCTCGGCCCCCTGGCGGCCGGCCCGCATGCCGGGGACGTCGAGGATGTCGATCGACTCGATGCACTTGCTCCAATCGTCGCTCAGCCGGTGGGGCAGAATCGGGATCACCAATTCCAGCATCGCGGCCTGAATCGTTTCGAGCTGTTCTTGTCCGCCACCCGAGCCGGGGTGATATTCCAGCACGTGCCAGCCGCCGTGCTCGACCAGTCTAAAATCTGCCCAGGCGACGCGCGAGAAGCAGCGCGACTGACGCCGCTCGTGAACCTTCGCCCGCTGGCTGTCGAGCAGAAACCGCACGCCGGCCCAATGCGTCAGGATCGCCGGGTCGTGCTCGTCGCTGGCGATGCGCGTGAGGAAATCGTTGATCCGCATGAACAGGCTGGTGAGCGAGCCCCAGTTGTTCCAAAACAAATGGGCCGCTACTGCTATATAGCCGTCTTCCGAGAGTGGATAGCGCGACAGCATTCCATTGACCACCACTTCCTTGGCCTGGAAGCCACGGCGGTCGCAGGTGCGCATGTAAGCGTAGGCGTCGAGCAGGTCCATCCGCCAGCCGCGATCGACCGACGTGCCGGAATAGCGGCGGCTCAAGTCCTGGAACAACTCTTCCAACTGCTCCTGCGTCCAATTGCGGTCGGGCGTGACGCATTCCACGTTGAACCCTCGCGCCAACACGCGCAGCCACTGGGCCCGCGTCAGCGCCCGGACCATCACCGGATACTCGGGCGAAGTGCTGGCCGCGATCCGGTCTTTGGTCGTAAACCGCGTGACCAGGGCGGTTGCCTCGTTGCTGCCGCTCTGCGGGTTCAGATCATCATCGAAGGAGAGATGCTGATAATAGGCGGGCTCGCCGTTCTGCTCGTCGCGCCCCAGCGGGCTGTAGTCGTCGCTGCTGGGTTGCAGCACGCGGCCGACGAACAGGCTTTTGCCCACCTGCGAGGGGCCGTACACGGCGGCCGCCACGGGAACCTTGGCCGAGCTGTAGAGATTCGACGCCAGCCGCCGCAGCCGGGTCAGCTCGAACTCATCGCTTTCCGGGATCGGAGCCAGATCCTTGCTGACCCGCTCGTCGTTGAATTGCGCAACCCAGTCGGCCAGCTCCTTGGCCAATTGCTCGGTCCGCTCCGCCTGGCGGATCAATGCACGGTCGCGATCGTCTGGAAAGCCCACGGGTATTTACCTGGAACTGGCGGCAACGTCCTGCGGAAACTAATGACCAATGACCAAATTCCAATGACCAATAAAACCTTGCCGGCGAACCTTATTGGTTATTGGAATTTGGTGATTGGACATTGTTACTTTGGCGACAATGATATCACGAACGGATAGCGTTTTACATCGCTGCCGAGGCGGCGCTCAATAACCATTTCATATTCGTTGCGGTTGGCGGCTCGGGGGATTTGGGTAACGTTGAGCGTTGCTTCGACCGCTGGGCCTTGCATGCTCCACTCGCTCAGCGGCTTGCCCGCTTCGTCCACTACCCGATATTCGGCCTTTTCGCGGACGTACACCTTCACCGCGGCGTTGAACGCCGTGGCGGTGACGTTGCCCGGCGTGATCCCCAGCACTTGAACCGGCAACTGCGATACGCGAGCATCAAGCCCCAACTTCACGTCGCGGACCTTGCCGTCAGCGTCCGCGATGCTCAACACATTGCCGTTCGCCAGCGGGTGGGTCTTGAACCATTCGGCCAGTTCGGCCGGCGTAAGCTTCGAGATGTCCTTGCCGTCGATCGCTTGAATTCGCGTGCCGGGGACAATGCCCGCCAGTTCCAGCGGCGAGCCGGGAGCGATCTTATCGGCGATCAGACCTTGGCCTTCGACATAGCGGAGCGGCCCCCCCAGGTTCGGCCCGACGTCCACCACGGTGCCGGGGCGCCGCAGTGTCACCGGCGGATAAACGCCCCACACGTCGGGCGCCACCGCCACCGGACTGGCGACGACGGCAACCGTGGCGGTGGCGGGCGGGAGCGTGCCGTATTGCACCTGCAGTTCCTGCGGCGCGGTGGTGACGGCCAGGCCGCGGACTTCGCGCTTGGTGCGGTCCAGTTCGATGTTCGTCCCCTGCGGCTGCCTCAGCCAGGTGAGTTGATCGGGGGCGAGGCTGATGCTGCGCCCGTCGGGCATGATGCCCACGACGTCGAACCGTTTCGATTCGCCAACCGACAATGCAATCGCCGCCGGCCGGATCTCCACGCTGCGGAACTCGGCCGGCTTGACGGTGACCTTCACCACCTGGGCCGATCCCGTTGTGCCGCCGGCCGGCATGAATCGCACCTCCGCCTGCCCCGCTTTATGTGCAGAGAGCGTTCGCGCGCCAACGACCGTGACAATGTTTGGATCGGAAGTCTCGGACTTCGCGTCGGCCGCACCGTTGCCCGAGATGTCCACGTCGAGGAACTCGCCCACAATCATTTCCGCCGCCGCAGGGCGAACGCTCAGCGCGGCCGTGTCCCCCTGCACGTTGAACTCCAGCGACTGGGCGATCTTGCCGAGCGTGGCGGTGACTTTGCCTTTGCCCGGTGCGCGGCCGAGGACATAATCCCCGGCCAGCGACACGATGGCGTCCGGATCGACGGCCAGCGACACGTCGGTCGAGCCGCTTAAGTCATACCGCTGTCCGCCGGCGTCGATCCCGGTCACTTCCACTTTGCTCGTACGCCCCACCGCCACGTCGGCCGGGACGAGCTTGATTTCCAGCTTCTGATATTCGGCGGCCAGCACTTCCACGCTGGAGGTCGCTTCCAGCGGCGCGCCGTTGGCTTGCGGATAGCGGGCGGTAATTTGCGCCTTGCCGGCGGCGAGCCCTTGCACGCGGCCGCCGCGGACAAACGCCACCTTCGGGTCGGAGACTTGCCACTCAACAGTTTCCGTAACATCCACCGCCGGAGCATCGCTGATATACTTGCCGGAGACGATCAGCGGCGCCGTCGAGCCCACGGCCAGCTTCACCGCCGCCGGCTCCAATTTGATGGATTGCGGCGGGACAGCGGCCCCCACCGAGACCGTGGCCACTGCCAATCGATCACCCAATCGAAAACCCACCTGCGTTTGGCCCGATGCGTTGGCGTGGCCCGACGTGCCGTATGCGTCGAACTGCATCACGCGAGTATCATCGGTTTGCGGCGTAACCTGATCCGTCACGTCGCTATTGAACAGCAGCCACTTCTTTTCCGTCACGCGGAAGCGGACGCGGCTTCCCGGCGGCCCGGTCCACGCGGCGGGCGTCGCCACCAGTCGGGGCGGAAACAGCACCACCAGCAACCCGGCGATAATCGCCAACAGCGCCAGCACGGCGCCCCACGAACCGCCGACGCCCAACAGCGGCGTCTTTTTCTTTTGGGCGATCGTCTGGCAGGCGGGGCAGCGGCGTTTCGTTTTCGGCCGCTGGGCGAACAGCCGCTGGCAATCGGGGTTCGTGCAGATCACTGCTTGCGACGGCTCTTCGTCGCGCCGCTGATATCCCCAGCACCACACCAACTGCCACGGCTTGCCCGGCTGGCGATACTTGAAGAAGTAGCAGTGGAAGTCGCTGGTATCGAGGTCGGCCGTCTGATCCTTGAGCGCGTTGACCACGATCCGGTGCAACACCCGCTCGTTGGACGACTCGGGCTTCGCCTTGCGGATGCCCGCCTCGAGCGCTTCGAGTTCGGGCTTGAGCGGGCCGCGCAGGTCTTTGACCGTGGCGGGCAAGCAAGTGAGATTCTCCAGCCGCCCTCGCTCCTGATCGCGGACGTAGAAGCTAGTCAGCTCCGGCGTTTGCAACTCCGGCTCGGCCACCAGCGCGCCGCACCACCGCCGCAAGATGGTGTAGTTCGCCCCCGCGGCGTCGAGCATCGGCAAACCCGGCTCAGTAGCCACCGCGGAAAAATCCCGCGAGCCTTCCGACATATCGACGCGAAACAGGCGAGT
>JAIOQB010000462.1 GCA_021413585.1 Planctomycetia bacterium | reverse complement strand
AAAGGCGCCGTAGAGCATGCTGACCACGCCGATCGTGCAGACCAGCCACGCCAGGTCATAACCGGCGGCCGGGCAGATCGGATAGCAGATGCGAATGATGCCATAGCCACCCATCTTCAGCAGCACACCGGCCAGGATCATGGAAATCGGCGTGGGGGCCTCGACGTGCGCGTCGGGCAACCAAGTATGCAGCGGCACGCTGGGAACTTTGATCGCAAAGCCGATGAACAATAGCAGGAATGCCCACCATTGGACGGTGTGACCGATGGGGAGTGGTTGCGTGAATAGATTGGTGTGCTGCCCCATCTGCTGCAGGGCCAGGATGTTGAACGTGTGAACCGGCGTGCCGTCGGCTTGTTCCAGGAACTTCTGGGCTTCGGCGGTTGTCTGATTGACGTGGGCCGCGACCAGGTGTTCTGGCTTGAGCTTCGTCAGATCGCTGGTGTAATACAGCATCAGAATCGCGATCAGCATCAGCACGCCGCCGAGCATCGTGTAAAGGAAGAACTTGATGGCGGCGTACTCGCGGCGCGGGCCTCCCCAGACGCCGATCAGGAAGTACATCGGCAGCAGCATCACTTCCCAGAACACGAAGAACAGGAAGAAGTCGAGTGCCAGGAACACACCCAGCATGCCGGTTTCCAAGAGCAAAAACAGGATGCAGTACGCCTTCACATTCTTCGTAATGCTCCAACTGGCCCCCATGCCCAGCATGCTGATGAAGCTGGTCAACAACACCAGCGGAAAGCTGATACCGTCCATCCCCATTGCGTAGTGGATGCCGAGCGACTTGATCCAGGGGATGTTGAATACTCCCTGCATGTTGCGAACCGTCCCCTCGGCCATGGAGAACTGCCCCGGCGCATTGCCCGGCAGCGCCATCCAGACGGTGAGCAGGAACGTCACCCCGGTGACCAGCAGCGCCGTGCGGCGGATCCCCTCGGTGGCGTCGCGCGGCAGCAGCGTCAGCAGCAGCGCCCCGATGGTGGGGAGGAACACAACCAGACTCAGCACGACGAGGTAAGTATTATCCATTTCCGTCAGTTCCCAACGATTTCAGCAGTCGGTTTCGTGAATTGTTTTTTTATCGCGAATTGTTTTCTTTAGCGCGCGATGGCAAACGTGGCCACCAGGAACAACGCCACGGTGCCCACGACGATCAGCACCACGTATTGCCTTAGCCGGCCGGTTTGGATCTCGCGCATCGCCAAGCCCAGCCCAAATATCTTGCGGGCCATGAAGTTGACCGAGCCGTCAACGAACGTCCGGTCGATCCAGGCGTCGAACCAGTTGGAAAAGCCCATCACCGCGCGTGCGGAGCCATTGATCACGCCGTCGATTCCCAGCCGATCCAACTCGGCAATCGCGTGGCCAATTGCCAGCACCGGCCGAACAAAAATCAGGTTGTACAGTTCGTCGAACCACCATTTCCCCCACAGGAAGCTGTAGAGCGGCCCGAACATTTGCTTCACTTCCTCGGGCTTCACCAGCCGCCAGCAGTAGATTGCCGTGGCGAGCAGCAGCCCCGACATCGCCGTGCAGAACGCGATCAAACCGGCCGGCACGTGATAATCGTGATGATGCGACCCGTGCTCGTCAGGGATCGTCACTTTGGCCCAGGCGCCAGTTTGCGCTGCCAGTGTTCCCGGTGGCCGGGCCTGCTCGAGCATATTGACCAACGGTCCGGAGGCCGGATTGCGAAAATCACTAAGCGAAGGCGTGGCCACAAAGATGGCGAAGAACGACAGCACCACCAGCGGAATCCACATCACCGGCGGCGACTCGTGCGCGTGATCGTAGCAATGATGATTCCGCGGCTTGCCACTAAATGTCATGTACCACAGGCGGAACATGTAGAACGCGGTGATCGCCGCGCCGCCCGCGGCGATGTAAAACAGCGCCGCGAAGGTTTTGTTGTAATCTCTGTGCAGCAGGGCTTGGGCCAGGATCGCGTCCTTGGAGTAGTAACCCGACAGGCCGGCCACCAGCGGCAGCCCCGCGCCAATGATCGCCAGACAGCCGACGAGCATCGTATACGCCGTGATGGGCATCTTTTTCCTGAGGCCCCCCATCTCGCGCATGTCGTTGGTGTGCACGGCATGGATCACCGAACCCGAGCACATGAACAGCAGGCTCTTAAAGAACGCGTGCGTGATCAGGTGCAAGATGCCGGCCACCCACCCGCCGACTCCCAGGGCGAACATCATGTAGCCCAGTTGCGAGAGCGTGGAATACGCCAGCACGCGCTTGATGTCCACCGCGGTAATGGCGATCGTGGCCGCCATGAAGAGTGTGATGCAGCCGACGATGGCGATCACCAGCAGTACCTCGGGAGTGAATACCGGATAGAACCGCCCTACCAAGTACACGCCAGCCGCCACCATCGTCGCCGAGTGAACCAAAGCGGAAACGGGCGTGGGCCCTTCCATGGCGTCGGGCAACCACACATGCAGCGGGAATTGGGCGCTCTTGCCCATGCATCCGCAGAAGATTCCCAGGCCAGCGACGATTAGCAGGCCGTAGCCGAGTCCGCTATTGCGCCAGGCGCTGATTTGCTTTGCGTCAGGCGTTTGGCCGGCCGCGATGGATTTTTCCGCAGCGGCGACAACCATTCCGTCTGGGACGCGCAGGGCATGGCCGTGTTCGTCGCCATCTACCATGCCGGGCCGAACTTGCTGGAAAATCCCATCCTTCCCACCGAAGCTAAATGTCCCCAGGGCGCCGAACAGGGCGCACATGCCGATGATCATCCCAAAGTCGCCCACGCGATTGACGATGAACGCCTTGTTGGCGGCGGTGCTGGCGCTTTTGCGCTCGAAGTAAAAGCCGATCAGGAAATACGAGCAGATCCCCACCAGTTCCCAGAACACAAACACCATCGCGATGTTGCCGGCGATCACGATGCCGAACATGCTGAAGCAGAACAGCGACAGGTACTGGAAGAAGCGGTGAAAGCGGCCAGGGCGGTGCAGGTGATGCCCGTCGGCCAGGGTGACTTCGTGGTCGGTCACCTCATGCAGCTCGTCGTGCATGTAGCCGATCGAGTAGAAGTGAATGCACGACGCGATGATCGAAACCATCACGAACATGATCACGGTGAGGGAGTCGATGTACCAGCCGATGCTGAGCTTCAACTTGCCGAAGCCGACGAGGTTGTACCAGTTCCCCTCGTATTCGTTTTTGCCAGCGGTGGTTGCGGCGGCCTTGGAAGCGTTTTTGGCGGCCGCTTCCTCGTTCTTGGCGTGCTTCGTTTTGACGGGCTCGCCTTTTTCAGACGATTCGTGAGCCCCTTCCTTAGCGTGAGCAGAACCCGATTCATGCTCGTCGAACCACACTCCATGTCGGCCCGTCCAGACCATCAGCGCGGACAGGGAGAGAACCAACGAACACAGGATTGCCCCGGTGGCGACGTACGACGCCCCCTTACCGGCCTTACCCATGCGGGGGCCGAAAAACAGGATCAGCGCAAAGCTGGCCAGAGGCAGCAGCCATGCGAAGAGCAACAGGTTTGGCAACAGGACGGAGGCTTCCATCAACCCTTCAACTCGTCAGCCCGATCCACGTCGACCGTGGAATGGTTGTTATAAAAGTTCAATACGATGGCCAGCGCCACGGCCGCTTCGGCCGCCGCCAGCACGATCACAAACAGGGCGATAATCTGGCCATCGAGCCCGATGCCGTAGGCCGGATTGCGCCGCAAAAAGTCGCTGCCGAACGCCACGAAGTTCACATTCGCTCCGTTGAGCACCAGTTCGATGCCCATCAGCACTCCCAAGGCGTTGCGCTTCGTCGCCATGCACACCGCGCCGCAGACGAACATGATCGCCCCGACAATCAGGTAGTGCGAAAGTCCGATGGTTTGCAAATCAGGCATGGTGTTCAGGCCTCGTCCGATTCAACAAGCTTGGGTCGTGCCCGTCGCTTCGGCCGGGCCAAGTAGGCGGCCCCGATCAACACGACGAGCAAATGAATCGAGATCGCTTCAAACGGCAGCAGGTAGCCCGACGTGCCACTGGTCGGCGCGCCGATCAAACCCAGGCCGATTCGCGTGGCGGTGGGGCGAGTTGTCTGCGGCTCGGTGCTGGCTTTGGCGTCTGGAGCTTTGTTTTCGGATTTGTGTGCTGTGCCGGGGACGGCCGCGTGTTCGTGATTTGGAGCCGGGTCGAGACGCATCGCCGTCGGGACCAGCACCGCCAGGAGCGATCCGCCGACCAACGCGGCCAGCACCCATTCGCCCCCGCTGGTGCGGATCGAGACCCAAGGGCCTTGGGCGGTGAGCATTACGCCGAACACCAGCAGCACCAGAGTGCCGCCGACGTACATCATCAACTGCATCGCGCCGACAAAGTCCGCACCGGCCAGAAAGAACAATCCGGCGGTGGCGCCGAGCGACAGGATCAAATAGAACGCCATCCGCACCACATTGGCCGCGAACACCACCGCCAGCGCAAACGCGCAGGCCATGAGTGCGAGAAAGTAAAATTCCAGGGCGTGCCAACTCATAACGGGCCTGTTCGCTTACTTCGTTTGCGGATCGGTCGGCGTGTGGGTATTGGTTGGAGCTTCGGTGGCGGCGTGCGCGGCCGGGCCATGCTGGGCGACGGTCGGATTGGCGGCATCCGGCATCAGCCAACCTTCGCGGCTCGCCCCGGCGGGACGTCCGAGCCGCGGCGCCAGGTCGCCGCCGCTGGGAATGCCCAGTGCTTGCCAGAACACGACCCCGGTGAACATCACGGCCGCGATCGGCGTGCAATATTTCCAGCAGGTGGTGATCACCTGGTCAATCCGCAGCCGCGGCAGCGTCCAGCGGATCCAGATCATCACGGTCACCAGAATCACGGACTTGAAGATGAAGCCCGTCATGCCGAGCAGGTTAGCAATGAAAAACGCCACGCCGCTATGGCTGGCGGAGAGCCCCAACAAATCGGCCACCGGAATCGGCCCATTCCAGCCGCCGAAGAACAGCACGGTCCCCAGCCCGCTAACCAGGAACATCGAGCCGTATTCCGCCATGAAGAAGAAGCTCCAGCGGAGGCCGGAGTACTCCGTGTGGAAGCCGGCCACCAGCTCGCTTTCGGCCTCAGCTAGGTCGAACGGGGCCCGATTGACGCTCGCGACGGCGCAGGTGAAGAAGACCCAAAATGTGACGAACGTGAACGGGTCGTGGAAGATGTACCAATTGGTGAACCAACCCGCCTGGAGGTTGCCGATTTTTGTGAGATCCATCGAGCCGGCGATGAGCACCGGAACTAGCACGCACATCCCCAGCGGCACTTCATAGCTGACCACCTGGGCCGCTTCGCGCATCGCGCCGAACAACGACCACTTCGACGCGGACGAATAGCCAGCCAAAATCACGCCGAAAACTTCGAGCCCCAGCACGGCCAGCACAAAGAACGCCGCCACGTTGAGTTCCAGCCCCACCCAGCCCGTGGCGAACGGCAGCGCGATGAATGCGCAAAACGACGCACAGAACGAAATGTACGGGGCCAAGCGGAAGAGCAGGGCATCCGCCCCCTTGGGCATCAAGTCTTCCTTGGTGATCAGCTTCAGGCCGTCAGCCAAGGTCTGCAGCCAGCCGAACTTGCCGCCAACGCGGGTGGGCCCGAGCCGGTCTTGGATGCGGCCGGAGACTTTGCGCTCCAACCAGATGAAAAACAGGGCCCCGACGGCGATCAAATTGATCAACAGAAAGCAGGCCACCAGCGCGACGATAACATGCGCCAGGGCGAGCGGAAGTCCCAACTGAAAATACAATAAATTCGTCACGGCCGAAGCTGTCTGGGATGCCCCTGGGCATTCCTGTGAAGGTCGCGATACGCCCCGACCCGTGGGGGACGGGGCGTGGCTGCCCGACGGTGACAAATCGTGTACAAATCCGCCCAGCCGCCGGTGTCCAAGAGATTGTGAAATATGGCACAAAGGGGTGTGGATCGACAAGCCCCCGGATGGGCGAATTTTGTGCGTATGCAAGACGCAACCTTTCTAAAACCGGCCGCGCCAATAGTGAGGGCGCCGTTTGGCGTGCGCGATCGCGACGACAACCAGGCGTTCCGATTCCGCACGAAAAACAAGCCGGAACGGATAGGGATGAAGATTGCAGTAGCGGCAGCCACTTTTAGCTGAAGGGAATCGGTTCGGATCGGCTACGATCTTCTCGATTGCTTCATCGACCGCCGAAGCGAATCCAATCGCCGCTGCCGCGCTGCGTTTCGCGTACCAGTCAAACGATTCGTCAAAATCCTCGTTGGCGCCAGCCAGGAATTCAACTCTTGCCATGACCGATCCGCGCTAATGCCGCATCACGGATCTGAGTCCAAGGCACGCTCTTTGCCTCGCCCGCATCGAGTTGAGAGATCCGGCGTTCGATCTCCGATGCCCACTCGTCGGAAAAAGGGGCATCGGATTCAGGGGGGACGGTGTCCCAGAGGGCGTCGATTAAGCGCAATCGATCCTGCTCGGGCAGTTGCTGTGCGGCGGAAAGTACAGAATTGAAGTCGCTCATCGCACGGTACTCCCCTATCACACTAATTATAGCTGCGATGGCTCTTATCGATCGATCTCCCCCATCACAATATCCAGCGAACCCACAATCGCCGGAATATCGGCAATCAACGCCCCTCGGCAGATTTCGTGGGAGACGGACAGGTTGCAGAAGCAACTGCT
>JAIOQB010000461.1 GCA_021413585.1 Planctomycetia bacterium | reverse complement strand
GGTGGCTGTGCGAGCACCGAGTTGGCCCACACCAGGGCCACAAGAAATCCTGCCGCGCAAAGAGTCCGACTTATGAAGTTGCTCATGGTGATCTACCCCTCATGATTTAAGAAAAGACCTAGCGGGGCCGAATCCATTCGCGACCAAAGCGGCCCCGCGATCATCAAACTTTCGCCACTGTAGCTAATCCGGGTGGTGATTGCCAGCGAATGGAATACTTCTGATTTTGCGTAGCTGAGATTTGCCTGCTGAAAAGGGGGCGTTCCCTTTCTGCCGCCCCGAGAGTTTGTTCGCTTTTACGTTATTGAGATTCGACAGGTTATTTATTTGTTCCTTACTTAACTGCTTTGGTTGTAAAATGTTGCACGCGGTAGAATGATGAAATACAATCCACCCTAACACAAATCACCCAGACGTTGAGTGTGGGGCGTCGAGGACCATTTAATGTCGGCCAACTCGTTTGTGCATCGACTCAAACTGATTCTTGGTGGTCCCGCGATCGCCTTCATTGGAGTCGCCGTGATCTATTGGGGGATCAGCGAGCGACGCCTGGCCGAGACCGCCTCGGCGGAGCCCGAGGCAATACGCCTCGCGGACCTGATCGCCCGCGGTCCAGAAGGTAACCCGCACATCTTGCTGACGGAAATTGAGATGTGTGACAACTTCGTGTACCAGAAACGGGAGAAGTCTGAGACTTGGTCAAAAGTGTGGATACCTATCGTTCCGAAGGGGTCGGCGCAAAACCCGCGTGACCCAAGCGACCCGGTCAGTGCCATTCTCCTCAGCGAACGGGTTTCCAACGCGAGCGAGATCGACACGAAACTGAGCAAGCAGCCACAGCTCCAGGGAATGGTGACGAACTTGATTGATAGGCTCCACTACTCGGAGCAGCGGTTGCTGGAGAGGAGCTATCCTGGTACGGACTTTACGAAGTGCATCATCTTCGAGGAAGGACGCACGCCGGCCGGCCCCTTGAAGGTCTACAGCTTGTGGGCCGCCGGCGGGGTGCTGATCCTGGTCGGTCTGGGAAGCGTCGTCTACGGTGTCGCGCCAACCCGTGCCCGCAAGACGCAGCCGTGAAGGGTCATTCGGATCCCAGTGCTGGGGTGGGTACGGCGGCATCGAGCGGGTAGTGCTGTCGCGGGACAGCCTGACCCTCCACCTCGACGAGCGGATGGCGACCAGGATGGGCGGGCACGACGTCATTCGGGTGGGGTTCGACGTGCGGGCCTCCGCGTTCCGGGAGTTGCAGTACGTGCTCGGCCTCATCATGTGCGGGTATGAGTCGCGGCTGGTCACAGAGTCCGAACCTGGCGCTGCACCGGACTTGGCCCGCGACATCGGTTCCGGGAGTTCGTAGTTCTCCCACACGGGCCGTGCAAGTGAACTGGGTCGTTTGGCGACGGTCCCTGACTCCCGATGGTACAGTAGAATAGGGACAGTACGTCCGGACACGTGTTGCCCCCTGTCCTTCAGAGAAAGACGGCCCGTTTGCGTCTCGCAGATCTGCGCTCTCGTTCAGTTCCACATCTCATGCCCGATCGCCGATCCCACACCCCTGCCGTCGAAATCCTCGATGTGACGATCCGCGACGGCAGCTACGTCGTCGACTTTCAGTTCACAGACGAGGACGTGCGGTTCTTGTGCGGCATTCTGGAGCGGTTGGGGTTTCGCTATATCGAGGTCGGCCACGGCTTCGGCCTAGGGGCCAGCGGAGTGAAAGGAGTCTCGGCGGCGGCCGATCATCAATACCTGGCCGCGGCGGCCGCCAGCCTCAATGTAGCCCGGTTTGGCGCGTTCTTCATTCCCGGCATTGGCACGCGCGAGCAGCTTGCCAGCGCCAGGCGGGAATATGGCATGCACTTCGTCCGCATCGGCCAGGATGCCCAGCGGGCGGAAGAGTGTGTCCCTTATATCGAGTACGCCAAGGAACTCGGCTATGAGGTGATGTGCAATTTCATGAAGTCGTACACGGTGCCGCCGGCCACGCTGGGCAGGGCGGGGGCGCTGGTCGCGGCGCATGGGTGCGACGCCGTGTACCTAGTCGACAGCGCGGGCGGCATGCTGCCGCATGAAGTGGCCGAGTACACCCGGATCTTGGCGGAAAGTTGTCCCGCGCGGATTGGATTTCATGGGCACAATAACCTGGAGCTGGCCGGGGCCAATGCGCTCTCTGCCATCGAGCAAGGCTGCACGCTGGTGGATTGCTCGATCGGCGGGCTGGGGCGCAGCGCGGGCAATACCCGCACGGAAATGATGATCCCCGCCCTGCTCAGGTTGGGGCACGAGGTGGAGTACGACCTGGTGGGGGTGCTGGAAGTGCTGGAGCGGTTCATTCAACCGATTCTGGACTGCCGGGCGCTCAGTCCCAACTCGATCCTCAGTGGCATGGCGCGACTGCATTCCGGTGCGACGGGCGATATCGACGGCGCGGCGGCCCGTCATGGCGTGCCGCTGCGCGAGCTGTTGGCCGAATATGCCCGCGGTGTGGCGCATGGCGGCAAGGTCCCCACGGCGGAGGAAGCTGCCGACCGGCTGGCCAAGCGCAGGGCCTCCACGCCCAACACCGAATTCGGCACCGACAATATCTTATTGCGCGCACACGGCCTGGGTGACGACCCCAACCGAATCCGCAACACGTTTGTGGCCATCGACGAGGTCTTCGGCGCGGTTGGCGTATTGGCACATAAAGCGAGGCGGCCGGTTGTGCTGCTGGTGGACATCGTGCCGGCCGACGCGGACGAAGCATTCGACATGGCCGACTTCCTGTATCAGGACGAGCACTTCATCGTGGTCGGCGCTGTGTTCGGATCGCTTTCTCGGTTCGCGCTGTTTGCCACCGAGCATCGCGGGCAGATCGACGTGTTTGTGTTCGACGACGCCCTGCCGCATGGGCGGCCGCAGTTGCACGCGAGCCGGCGGCGGTGGCATCGGGGTGAGAAGGTAGTGTTTCTGGACCGGCGATCGTGCCATTATCATTATTTAGTTGCCGAGGTTCATAATCGGGCGGCGCAAGTTGGAGCGTCGCGCATCTTGCTGCTTGGCGGCGATCTGGCGGAGTTCGCCCGGCACTTGCCGCGTACGCGGCGTGACTATCGTTATGGCTGCCTGTTGCCGGAATTGTATCGTGGCGGCGAGGTGAACTTGTTCGATCTCGACTTGGCTCAAGGGCAGGCCCTGCCGGAAATGTCCCCCAGTGAGCAGACGTTCGAGTTGCTGGTGCTGCTGGCGTTGATCTCTGTTGAGGAGATGGAGCGCGTGCTGGACCGGGTCGATCCGCAGGCGACGGTGCTGGATTGCATCGGCCATCGGGAGATCGCCGACTTGATACGGCGACGCGGCCGAGGGAACTATGTGCGGCTCGATCCACGGCGGGCGTTATCCGGTGAATTGCTGAATCTCCTCGGCTCGCTGCCGGCCAAATCTCGCTCCGACGAGTCCGCGCCATGAATGCCGATATTTCCAAAATGACGCGCGGTGTACATTCGCTCGTCACCGGCTGCGCAGGGCTTGCGGCGCACGAGCGGGCATTGGTGTTGTGTCAGCCCCAGACGGTCGACGTCGCGGGGCCTGTATTTGCTGCGGCACAGGCGATTGCCGGTGAGAGCCGACTGCTGATTATCGAACCGCCGCAGATGCACGGGGCCGAACCTCCTGAGAACGCGGCCGAAGCGATGGCCCAGGCGGATGTGATTTTCTGCCTGACGGCGAAATCGCTTGCTCACACTTCGGCCCGCAAAGCGGCCACCGATCGCGGCGCCCGGTTTCTCAGCCTGCCGGATTACAGCATCGAGCAGTTGGAATCAGACAGCCTGGGGGTCGATTTTGAGTCACTGGTGCCGGGTGCCGAAGCACTGGCCCGCGCTCTCAACGATGCGGCACGAATTGTGATTCACACCGGGGCGGGACGCGATCGGGCCGAGTTGGCGTTGAACGTCGCCAACCGGCGCGCCAATTGTTGCCCTGGGTTAGCACGGCAGCCCGGCACGCTCGCTTCGCCCCCCGATGCGGAAGTGAGCATTCCACCGTGGGAGGATTCGGCCGAGGGAATCTTGTGGGTCAACGGCAGCATTCCATGCCGGCCGCTGGGGCAATTGGCGGAACCACTAGGACTGGTCATCGAACGCGGCAAGATCGTGTGGTTCATCGGTCATGCACCGACGGCGGACGCGGTGACGGCGCTGCTTAGCGGCCACAGCGATGCGGCCCGCGTGGCGGCGGAGTTTGGCATCGGACTGAATCCGCGCGCCCGGCTGTGCGGGCGGATGTTGGAGGACGAAGGTTGCCTTGGTACAATCCACGTAGGATTCGGCTCCAATGCCACGATCGGCGGCACCAACGCCGTGGCCTTTCATCTCGATTTTGTCACCGCCGGTGCCAGCGTGTGGGCGGACGACGTCCTGCTAATGGACGAAGGCCGTCATCTCGTCTTTACGCTGTAATGCTTTTTGATTGAGTATTCACGATCGGTTTCTCGCCATGCCCCGCACCCAACTCGGCATCCTCCGCAACCTGTTCGTCGAGCGGTCCCAGGCCACGCTGGTGATCGACGCGCGGGACGGCTCGACGCTAACCTACGAGGAGTTTTTGGATCAATCGCTGCGGATGGCGTCGGTGCTGGAAGAACTGGGTGTCGGCCCGCACAATCAGATCGTCGTGTCGATGGAAAACTGCGTGGAACTGGCGGTACTGTACTTTTCCTGCATGCACCTGGGGGCCGAGGTGGTGCCGGTCAATCCGGGTGCCCACGCGCGGGACTTTGAAACGGCGCTGAGCAATGGCCAGCCCAAGCTGGCGCTGGTTTCGCCGGCCGTGCGTCGCCGGGCGGGGGATGTGCTGGGAAAGTTTCCGGTCCGCGTGCTTTGCTTTCGCTCGCAGTTGGAGCGGCTAAAGTCAGCCACGGCCGCTGCGATCAATTTTGATTTCAATGCCGAGTTGGCGCGGCACGAGCCGCTGCCGGACGTTTTTGCCCGGGCCGACGACGAAGACACGCTGCTGGTGATGATGTCGTCCGGCACCACCGGCACGCCGAAGGGGATTGAGCTGTGCTACCGAGGGCTGATCGGCAACGGTCGGGCGATGGCTCGGCAGATGGGCATGGACTCGGAGAGTCGGTTCTACGACATCCTGCCGATGACGTATTTGGGCGGGTTTTATAACCTGTTTCTGATTCCGCTGCTGTGCGGCGGTTCGGTCGTGCTGGACGCGGCGTTCGGCATGCCGAACATGTATGCCTTTTGGGAGGTGGTGCGGCAGCACGGGATCAACACGCTGTGGTTCACGCCGACGATGCTGTCGATGTTGTTGTCGCTTGCGGAAGATGAATCGCCGCCGCCGACGTCGCAGATTCGCCTGGCGTTGTGCGGGATGGCGCCGCTGCCCGTAGAATTGAAGCGGCAGTTCGAGCGGCGGTTCGAGTGCACGCTGCACGAGAACTATGGTTTATCCGAAACGCTGTTCATCACCACCAGCGTGCCGTCGCGGCCCTATCAGGATGGCTCGATTGGCCGCCTGCTGTCGGAAGTGAACCTGGAGATTCGTGGCGAGGGAGGAACTGTGCTGGGTGTAAACGCGGAAGGGCAAATCGCCGTGCGGACCCCTTACTTCATGAAGGGTTACCGGCACGCCGACGCAGCCGACCGGGCGAACCTCGGCCCCGACGGTTACTTTCTCACCGGCGATATCGGCTACCTGGACGACCAGGAAGAACTGTTCATCTCCGGCCGCTTGAAGGATTTGATCATCCGCGGCGGCGTGAACATCAGCCCCAAGTCGCTAGAGAACGTGATTCATCGCCTGCCCGGCATCCAGCAAGTGGCGGTAATCGGCGTGCCTCACTCCGTCTATGGCGAAGAAGTGGTCGCTGTGGTCACGTTGCACGAAGAGTTCAAGGATCGGCTCACGTCGCAGGACGTGAAAAGCCATTGCGAGGAGCAGATCGCCAGCTTCGAGCGTCCAAAGCATGTGTTCGTGATCGACTCGATGCCGCTGGGCATGACCGGCAAGGTGCAAAAGAACGTGCTGCGGCGGCTCGTTCAGGAAAAGATCGATCCACTGGGGGGCGCGTAGTCGTCCTGCTACGATAACGCACAAGAAGCAATTCTGCATGGAGACGAACCACAGCATGGATCAGGCACATCGCTTCCAGGGTGGACAAATCCGCCGCGAGATCGCTCGCCCCAGCGCGGCCCGCGTCGCGTCGTTGGCTCGTTTTTCCACCAGTCTGCTGTCGGACTGCCTCGATCACCTGGCCGCGCTCGACCCTGCGCTGCGCTCGATGACGCCTGCCGTGTCGTTCGCCGGCGGCGCGGTGACGGTCGAGGAAATCGAGGGGGGCAACCTGATGAGCCACCTGGCGCTTTCCCTGGTCGAGCCGGGAGACGTGCTGGTGATCAGCGCCCAGCGGGTGACTACGCGGGCGACGTGGGGCGGATTGCAATCGCTCTCCGCAAGCAAGAAGGGAGTCGTGGCGGTGCTTGTCGACGGCGCGGTGCGCGACGTCAACGATGCTCGCAAGCTCAACATGCCACTGTTCGCGCGCGGCACGTCGCCTGCCGGACCGCACAAGGCGGGAGGCGGACGAATCAATTGTCCGACTAGCTGTGGCGGGCAGGTGATTCAACCTGGCGACGTCGTGGTGGGAGACGCCGACGGTATCGTTGTCGTGCCTGCGGCCGAGATCGACGCCGTCTTGCTGCGGGCTGCCGCACGCGCGGAATTGGAAGCAGCCTGGTTCAAGAACGTCGAGCGAGGCGAGAACACTGCGGACTTTTTGGGCCTGAAGAGCAAGATGCAGGATTACGGGATTCGCGAGGTGTAGCGCGGCTATCGGCCAAGCGACGTGCATTTCCCAAAGTCTTGACAAGGCTACCCACGACCACGAAAATCGAATCGAGTGAATCTGCCAGGAGCCGGCTATGCTGCAGCAACGTCTTCTCGAAGTGTTTAGGCGGGTGTTCAACCGCCCCAGCCTGGAAATCAGCGACGAGATGGATGCCGATGACATCGACGGCTGGGACTCGCTGGCGCATATCGGGCTGATCGTGGCGATCGAGAAGGAATTTCAAGTCCATTTCAAAAATCACGAGATCGCCCGGCTGAATTGCATCGGCGATCTCAAGGCGCTTCTGTTGCGCTATCAGCCGGAACTGGCCTAAGACGAAGCCTGGGCCGCCGAGCGACGGAGAGAGCACGTGGCGTCAACTCGATCCTCACCCATCATGCGCTGGAGCCTGCGCGCCCTGGTGCTGCTGCTGGTTGCGGTCGCTGGCGTCAAGCTGTGGACGTATCGGTTGGAGAATTCGCCCCTGCCCCCGCCGAACCCGATCGTGGTTAAAGCGCTCACTGCCCCTCGTCCCACCGTGGACGTTCCTCCCTTGTCGTCGTCTGAGGCCTGGACGAATGCCGTGCGGCGGCAATGCATGACTCCGCTCGACACGCTGCCCGGTGAGTGGTTTCCCGCAGTGGAGAAGGTCAAGCACCCGGGCGATCAGTCGCTGAAATGTGCACTGTCCGACATGGCCGCCCCCACGACGCAGGATATTCAGCGATTGAAACGAGAGACGCCGATCGTGCGCCGCGTGCCATTCCCCTTTTACTCGATCCTATCGGTCCCCAGCGACTGCTGCGGGACGTCATTTCTCGATCCGTTGTACTCGCATGCCGTTTTCTCGCGGCAGTATGGGTTGGATCTGACGTCGTCGTTTTATCCGTTTTGCGGCTTTCCCGGCTGCGACAGTTCCGGGGGAAACTTTGCCATGTTCCGCGGACGATCTCCCAATCCGTTTGTGTATTCGGTGGAGATTGAGGAGCAATCGAGCGACGTGTTTCCCCTGCTGCTCACGATGCTCTATCGCGGCTGGGTCGATCACATCCACAGTTGGTCGTCGGAGTCGGGATTTCCTTGCTCGGAATTCGAGCCGATCACGGTTACGGTTCCTTCAACGGGCGAAGCGCAAGCGTCGCTGGTCGTGCAGGGGTGTGCCCACGGCGTTGACTGGCAGGGACTGGTCCTGAGCTTGTCGCTGGACGACAAGGTATCGTCGTTTGAGCTCGTCCTGACCGATACCGCCGAGTTGAATCATGTGATCGCCCGCGGCGCCGCGCTGGAGGCGCGCTCCGGATGGGACATTTCCGAGGTATCCCACGACAAGCTCGATTGCCTCTATGTGAGCCTGGATCAGGAGCAGAACAAAAACCCAGCCGCCACGCTAGGCCGAGTCAGCAGGGAGCATTCTGGAGACTGGAAAGGAGCAACGCTTCGTGTGCGTGGCAAGCCGGGCGCGGTTCTCCAGCTCAAGTCCATCCGCAAGATTGACATCACGCGCGAAATGATCGAGCGGCAGATGGACGTGATGCGGCAGTTCAACGTATTGCCCACGACTGCCACTTCCCACGGCGGCCTGACCTCCTGGACTTCCATCGACGAGATGGGATCGCTGGCCTATCACGACGGCGACAAATCGTGCCAGGCGCAGCGTCCTCCCGGCGCCATTGCGGATGGCAGTCCGGCCTACTGCCTCGATCTGATGCTGAAGTTCGGCATCGTGAATTTCAACCAGACCCATCCCACCACCGGCGCCGCGCTGCGCGTCATCCGCAGCGCGTCCGGGGTTAAGTACTATCAGTCGCAACGGTGGATTTTGCCCGGTTTAAGCGTTGGCATACCCAGCGTGAACTCTCCGGCGTGGGGAGACGGGCTCGGGGCGATGCTGGCCACCATGCTTGCTTCGCGCGGGGCCATTTGCGCCAATCAAATCGCCTACACCCACTTCAATATCTACCCTCCCGAATTGAAGGGGCAAACCGGCGGCAGTTGCCAGTTGAACGAGTTCAAGATCCTCCCTCCGCTGACACACGCGGGTTTGCAATTACTCTCCGACGCCAAGTTTGATCTACGCGGCAAGGCGGCGCCGCACCAGCGCGTTTGGGTTCCGCCACTGCCGGCCAATCTGCGATTCGCCGCCGCCAGCCGCGAACTGCCGGGCCACGTTCACCGCGAGGGGAACACGGTGCGCATCGACTCCTGGAAGGATGAAGTCACTGGAAAGCCGTGTCCTGAGGCCGGTTTTGAAACGCAGGATTTGCATGGCCAGACGTTTTATGTCGATGACCCGCAAGCGGCCCGGGTGTTTGTCGACAAGACGGAGATTGACAGCCTCAAGCGCAACCCGGCCGACCTGACGGGCCGGCCCAGCGTGACCATAGTCGACACCAGTTGGCCCACCATCGCATTCGACGAGGTCGATCTGTACGAGATGAACGGCGACCTGCGGCGCAATCAGGCGTCGTATTACTTCCGCAACGGCCACGCGCGGCGCGGCAAATACGCCATGGAAGTGCAGTGCGAAAATGATCAGGCCGGCTGGATCGAGTGGCGGCCGTTTCTGTTCGACACACACGAGACGGATTACGTGCGGTTTTCGTACAAGAAAACCAATCCCGACTCCCAGGCGTTTTGCGCCTGGTCGGCCGACGGCAAGACGTGGTTCGTAGCGACCGAAGGCGACCTGAAAGGGCGGCAGGGGTGGCGCATTCCCCATCATGCAGATCGCGAGTATCACGACCTGACGCTCGACTTCGCCGACATGCAGCCCCCCGCGCACGGCAACAAACAGATTCCGCGCTGCCGCGTGCAGAACATCTATTTTGGGCTGACCAACGCCCGGCGTGGCGACTCGGTGTTCTTCGACCGCGTGGAGTTCCTTAGCGCTAGGGGTATTCGTCCTACCGCCGGAGCCGGTTTGGTGATCGGCGGGCGTTTAATTCCGCCGCGAGACCAACAGGCGATTTCGGTCGAGTACAACGGCCAGCGTCAATCGACGACCACCGCGCGTGGCGGCTGGTACATCTTCCACGACGTGCCGCGTGACGCCGTGGTTGCCATCACGACGGAGATCGACGGCGTGACATACTATCCGGCCGCCGGGCGGCTGGCGCAGGTCGGTCGCAACAGCATGGAGCATCACATCTTCATCGGCGATCCGCGCTGTCCTTCCATGCCGCGCCCCAAAGACTGGGCCAAGAGCGAAGTGACGGATGAATTGAAGCCCGTCGCCGTGGCCCCTCCGCCGGAATTGAAAAGGCAATACGCGGCGCCGTTCGCGCCCCACTCCGAGCGGTTCTACGCCGGCAACGTCGGCTGGAAGTTCCAGTACATGGCCCGCGAGCAAGTCAACAACCACGGCGTGATCGACAAGGACCGCCGGTTCGACAATCCCGATCGGGCCTTTCGCGTGCTGTTGCTGGGCGAGTGCTGGACCGAAGGAGCGCAAACACCCACCTGCCAGCATTACAACGTGCTGCTGGAGTCTTTGCTGCGGCGCAAATTCGGTGTGCCGGTCGAAGTGGCAACATTTGCTACGTCCAATTCCTCGGTCGGCACCAATTCTGAATTCTTCGAGGGTTGGGGAGTGCGTTACAAGCCCGACCTCGTGCTACTGATGTCCGATTGCTTCAATGTTCTGAGCCTGGAGCCAAAACTACAAGAGAAGTCCGTCGGCTGGGTGGCGCAGCACGCGCCGTATCGCATGTTCGATTTTGACAAGCGGGGTGAATTGATCGTGTATCCTCCCGACCCGCAGTATGGCGCGTTCACGGTGCGGCCGGACCCGATTCCCCTGGTATCGCCACTGACTCTGACGCAAACCTACTTCGTGCTGGGCGAATATCCGGCCCTGATCGAACGGAGTTTCAGCCTGCTGGAAGCGGTGCTGCGGCAGCGGTACATGGCCAGGCTGCAACCCTTCGGAGGGCACTTGGCCGTGGCCTACGGCTATTCGCAGTACCACTATCCGAACTATCGCGGCGCCGCGCCGCCGATCCCGCTGGCGGCAGAGAGGTTTTTTGACCGCATGGTGTCGACCTGCCAGAGCGTCGGGGCCACGCCGATGAACTTGTCGGACGACGTCTTCGACAACGAAAAGCCGGAGCGGATGATCTGGGAAAAGGATGCTCATTTGACTCCCTATGGCCATGCCCGGATCGCCACGGCGCTGGCGGGGCAAATCGAGGAACTGCCGGAATTCAAGGCCTACTGCCGGCAGGTTCACGAGAAGAGACCGTGATGTCAGTCGATCGATGCAGCGACGAGCGATGGCGAAGGTTCAGCCTGCGGGGCCACAGTGGAGAGCGTGCAATTAGAATGGAATCTCAGCCGGACAGGGCGTTTGGCGCAGCAGGGAATACAGCATGTCGTCAGACGCAGCGGCCGAGGGGCCTGCATCATCCACTCCTCGCGTGTATTGGAATTCCAGCACGCTGATTCTGCCGCTGGGTGGCGGCCTGGTCCGGCTGTATAGCGTGTGGGAGCGGCGGAATGTCGTCGTCACGCGCGCCGCGATCGAGTTGATTGACTTGGCCCAAGGGGGCATTGAGACGGCGGAGCTCCAGGCGGCTTACGAGCGCCTCGGGACCACATTACGGGCGTGCGACGCCACGGATTTCACGCTCTGGGAGTGCGCTTACGCCAATCCGGATAACTTTAACACCGCGATCGGCGACGCGGACCTGCTGCATCTGCCGTGGGCCGACTTCCTTGAACTGCTCACCGAGAGCGGCATGCTTTCAACTGTCTGGCCGCCGACATTCGACGGCCGCAAGCGGTCGTTCGGCGATCAATACCGGGGTTCGTTCCACGAGCAGTTGGCCACCGAGTCGTTGTTCCGCCGCACGCCGCTGGAGCAATGGTGGACCGCGCAGAAGTTCTCGGACGACTTGCGCAGCGTCCGGCCCACGCCGTATCACTATGTGCAGGAGACGTTTCTCGATTCCTACTTCCCCAACCTCGCCGGCAGCAGCGTACTGGAAATCGGCTGCGGCACCGGCTACTGGTCTGGTAAAGCGGTCGCCCACGCGGCGCGGGTCGTGGGAGTGGATATCAATCGCGACTATATCGAAGCGGCCCGCCGCCTGTGGCCGGCGGCCGAGCATCCCAACCTGAGGTTTGAAGTGCTCGACGCGGCCCAGTTTTCGCAGCAGGCCCATCTCCCGTTCAGTGAGCCGTTTGACTACGTGCTGATGGTGGACATGTTCTTGTTCCTCGTCGGCTCGCGCGTGGCGCCGCCGCTGTGGGATCAGCGTTATCAGATCATGGACGGGATCAAACGGGTGCTGAGCGACCGGGGCGTGCTGCTGATTCTCGACCCGCATCCTTGCTGGCTCACCCCGTGGTTCGGCTCGCCCGAGCTTCCCTTCGGCGTGTTCACAGAGTATCGTCACCGGACGATGAAAGTGGTCCCTACGCTCGAAGAAATGTCCAGCTTCTTTTTTGATTGTGGGCTGCGGATTCGGCGGATTCTTGAACCGCCGGTCGACCCGGGGTATCAAGGAGTCGATCGTCGCGCGGCGGCATTTATGAACCAGGCGCCGCCGTGGTGGTTTTTTGAAGTGGAACGGGCGCGGGTATAACCGCGGAGGAACTGCGTTTCAATGCTGCCCGGGCTCGACTTCTTTCATGCCACTGCGGGTGGCGGCCTTGCCGCGCGCGGCATCTCGCTGGACTCGTGGCACTTCGTGGTATTGGCCGTGGTGGCGGTGCTGCTCTGCCACGCGGCCACGCGGTCAGTGGCCCGGCAACTGGTCCTGGCGGCGCTGAGCGCGTGCTTTCTCTCGTTCTTTCTAAATCACTGGAGCCAGGTGGCGTTGCTGGCGCTGCTGGTCGTGGGGACGTATTGGATCGGAGCGGTGCGGATCTGGCTGGCCGATCGGCTGCCGGCGTGGCCGCTGGTGCTGCTGGTGTCGGTCATTTGGCTGGCGCTGTTTCTGGTCAAAGAGCCCGGGCTGTTGGGCACAGCCGATGGCGGCGCGCGATTTCAGATCAAGCTGGTAGGCATCTCCTACCTGATGTTTCGGGCGATTCACTACATTTGCGACGTGGAGACGTTCGAGCACCGCAGCCTGTTGCGGTTTGCCAACTACATGTTGTTCTTTCCCACGCTGTTGGCCGGCCCCATCGAGCGCTACAACCGTTTTGCCCCGCAGCTCGACGCCCCGGACTTTCAATACGATGCGCTCGGCACGCTGCATCGGATTGCCAACGGAGCGATCAAGAAGTTCGTGCTGGCCGACAATATTGCCGTGTGGGGAATCGCGGCGCTGCCCGACGCGGCGCATTACCCTCGCCCGCTGTTGTGGACAGGCGTGCTGTTGCAGCCGCTGCTGTTGTATCTCGATTTCAGCGGCTACTGCGATATCGTCATCGGCCTGTCGCGGCTGATGGGGTTTCAGATCATGGAGAACTTCAACCGGCCGTTTCTGGCCACGAACATTCAGGAGTTCTGGAACCGCTGGCATATCAGCCTCACGTCGTTCATTCGCGACTACGTTTTCATCCCGCTGGGGCATTTTGCGATCTATCGTTTGAAGCCGCGCTGGCATTTTCTCTCATCCATGGCAATCTACTTCCTGACGATGATGCTGATTGCTTTGTGGCACGGCGTGACGTGGGGATTCTTTGTGTTCGGGTTGCTGCATGGCACGGCGCTGGTGGGGTATCAGATCTATCGACGCAGCGTGGCGCCGCGGCTCTCGCCGGGCGTGCGCACCTTCATCAATACGTCAGCGCTGGCGACATGGTCCGCCCGCGCGGCAACCTATTGCTTTCTCGCCATCACTATGCTCTTTTGGAAAATGGGAGTGACGCAGTCGTGGCACATCCTGCAGAGGCTGGTGGGCTTATGAATTCTCGCAGCCGTTGGCAAATCGCCAGCTCGATTCTGTGGCTGGCCATGAAGGTGGCGATTGTCATTCTGTTGGCTGGCGCTGGCGGGACGTCTTTCATTTATCAGAACTTTTGACATTGCGCAGGTGTTGTCGTGTTGCTGAAAACTAAGGCTACGTGTTCTCTACGAATCGGGTGCCATAGGCAGCTTGCTACCCTTGATTGCCGGACGATTGCCGTGCTGGCCATCGCACTGATGGCCGCTGGTTGCACGCCGGCTGCCGATGCCCCAGCGGGCGGCGGTGCCACAACTTCCGGCGCTGCGGCGGGCGGCAGCTCGTCCACGGCCACGGGCTCCGGAACTATCGACTTGGTCGATATCTGCAAGGGCCCGCTAACGACGACCATCCTGTACGTCATCAAAGACGACAAGCCCCACGTGCTGATGGACATGCTTCCCGAGGCGCCCACGCTGCGCGGGCTCACCGACGCCGCCGCCCGCGAGTATCTCATGAAGCGGGCACTCGCCGTGCTGGTGGGAGAAGGCCTGGGGCAGGAGAAATTCGCCGGCCGGACGGAGTTCACCGTCCGCATGATCCTGCTCAATGATGTCGACGAATACGGCAAGCCGCGCTGGGGCCAGGCGCCGCAGATTGCCCTGTTCTCGATTTCCCGGTCCAAGCTGGAAAGGCTGGATAAAAAAGGCGTTGACGCCCTGAAGCGCGATCAGCTTCCGAGCCTATTCGACTCGGCGAACATTAATCTAGCTCCGCTGCATGAGGCGAAGCCGAAATGATCCGTGCTTCTGGCAACACGACCGATAACAGTAGCCGCACTGCGGGCCGCTCGCCGTTTCGTTCGCTCCTCGGCGCCGTGCTGGCGGTCGTTGTCATTCTGTACGCCGCAAGCTGGGCACTCGGCGCCTGGGTGAACCGCCACAACCTCACGCTGGACGTCGTCGATATTCAAAGCCCTCAGTGCCTGCAACTGAAGCTCGACGCGCTAAGCCGCAGCACGGGTTTCAAGGTGGTGCTGTTGGGGGATAGCGTCGTGGCGGGGCGGGCATTGGAGAAGCAGGGCGATCCGGCCTGGCGGCAGCACAATCTGGCTGAGTTGCTCCAGCAGCGGCTCCAAACGCTGCTGCCGCAACAGCATGTGCAGGTGGTCAACCTGGCGATGGATGGAGCGCTGCCGGCCGACCTGGAAAGCACCGCCGCGGCGATTGCCCGCTGCAAGCCGGACGCCGTTGTGGTCGACGTCGGCCTGCGTTCGTTCTCGCGTGACTTCGCCGGCCCGGGCGAGCAGCACAGCCGGCCCTGGCTCGCCCAGTTCGACGACCAGACGCTCCCTACCGCGACGCGGCCAGCCGAGGCTTTGGCAACGCGGATCGACGTCGCGGTCGAAAACGCCGGCGGGCAAATCGTGCCGCTGTATACCTATCGCGACTTTTTGCAGCGTCGGTTTCTCGGTGGACCGCCGGCCGAAGCCCTGGCTCGGCTCCGCGACCGCACCGCCGCCTGGCTTGGCGCGCCGCAGCCGAGCGCGGCCGCTGAAGCCGACGACCCGGCGATGCTGATGCTCAAGATGATGCACCGCTATGCGTCAGTCGATCTGGCGGCCGACAATCCACAGGCCGCCGCGTTCGAGCGATTGCTCGACCGGCTGTCGCGCGAGTCGCCGCTGGTCGTCGCCTTCTATGCCCAGGAGGATCGGACGCAAATCGGCGACGTGCTGTCGCTCAGTCGCTACGAGCCGCTGCGCGAGCAGTTGGACGCGCTGATTCAACAGCACAATCGGACTGGGCGGTTCAGTTACCTCGGTTCCATCCCCGGCTTGCAGCCGTCGAATTATCTCGACCTGACGCACGTCAACCGCCAGGGGCACGAACTCATGGCCGATGCCATCGCCACGCAGATCGCCCGGATGACTGAGCACCGGGGAACACGGTAGGGCAATCGAACCGTAGTGCCTCGATGTCAGCTCGGCGGAACTGGCGGCCTGGCGCTACTCCTCGACCAACTCGGTCCTGATTTCAAAAACCTTGCTGGGATCCGCCTTCACTTCGATCTTGTCGGGCGCCTTTTCGAGGAAGAAGGAGAAGGCAAACGGTGCGCGGTGGAGATAGTTGCCGCGCAGCTCGCCATGCTCGGGTTTGAGTTGTAGCAACTCCGACTCCGCGACGCCAAAGCCTAGCGTGGAATAGTACACCTCACGGTAGCGATACGATCGCTTGCCGGTGACGTCGATAAAAAACTTGACCTTTCCCCAATCGGGCGCGGAAGTTTCTGTGACTGGCCAGAGGGTCCCAATCTCTTTGCCCAAGGATTCCTTGCCGCCGGCTTCTTTGCTATGCATGCGAACCACCGCGTGTTCCGCACTGGTGGGAGCGGGATAGAAGAGGTCATCTTTGCCCCCGGCTTTGATGGTGCGCGGCAGTTGGCCGACGAAGATCTCGGTCGCTCCGCCGCCGCGGTTGTCCACCATCAACCCGATTTTAATTTTCCATTCCGGTTGCTCTTTGAACGTGACCCAGATGTTCGGCCCGGCGGTGTCGCGGGTGATCTGCGCCACGCCATCCTTCCAGCCGTCGGGGTGCAGCTGCTGCGCCGTCACCGCGCTGGTCTCCGGCAACGCGTCCAGCTTGATTTCGGCAGTGGAGGTGTAGTCGTCCTCCCCAGTTCGATTGCGGTCGTAGGTGGCCAGCACCTTGTCGTGCAGCAACACCCTGACGGGAAACCGGGGGATGTCGCTCACCTTAATGCTGGGCTTGGGCGCCGGCGGCGGGGGCTCCGGTGCTGAACCGCAGCCAGCGACCAACAGCGTACACGCCGCCAGTAGCACGAGTCGCGTCAACCAATCGGCGTGTACCATGCCCCCTCCAACTCCTAACGCGCTATTCCCACATCGATTTCATCGTGTGAACCGTGATGGCATCGAGTTGCGCCTTGCCTCCCACCGCTTCAATCACCAGCGGCGTTTTCGTCAGGTTCGGCTGGATGAATTGCGAGATCGACACCGCGCCGTGATTGCCAAAAGTTTCGATCGACGAGCAATCGACGAGAAACCGCAGCTCGATGTGCCCATCCACCGGCTCAAGCGGCGCCTTCGATGGACAATTCTTGGCCCCTGCATCGCAGGCGTCCAATAGCTTCTCGCCCACATGGTAGCGGATCTTCTTGCCGAGCAGATCGAATACGATCTCCTTGGCGTCGGTCTTCGCGACATCGATCTTCACATGCAGGTCAAAGTACTTGCCGGTCAGCTTGGCCAGCGGATTCTCGCCGCCGGGTTGCAGCACCGTTGGGCCGATTGTCTCCGTCTTGTCCCACAATTTCTCGATCTCGGCGATCGGATAGCGGTAGACCGTCGGACCGTTCGGTCCGCTGTGAAGCGTCAGCTCGCACGGAAACGTCCACTGCTGGTTGAACGGCATTTTCGGATACGAACCGCCCCGCAGCCACGCCACTTGAATCCGGCGTGGGTCGGTCTCCGGCATGTTGTTCCAAGATTGCGTGGCGTAGAAGTTGGGGCTGAAGTCCCCCCGCTTGCGTTTGATCTCGGGGCGGAACTGCTTGCCGTCGAACTCGCCCACCAGGTACTGGCCGTCGCCGGCAATCACTACCCATTTCATTTGCTTGGGGTCGTTGTCGAGCTGCAGCGGGAACATGTCGGGGCATTCGTACATGTCGGGAATCGCACCTTGCTTCTCCCAGTTCAGCAGGTTCTTCGACGTGAAGATCAGATACTGATTTCCCGGCGGGCCGTACAACACCATGATCCATTGTTTGGTCGGCTCGTGCCAAAAGACTTTCGGATCGCGCTCGCCATGCGCCAGCACGGG
>JAIOQB010000043.1 GCA_021413585.1 Planctomycetia bacterium | reverse complement strand
GCGTGATCTACGACGCCGAGCATTTCTTCGACGGCTGGAAGGCCAACTCGGCGTACGCGCTGCAAACGATCCAGGCCGCCGCCCGGGCCGGCGCAGCCATGGTGGTGCTGTGCGACACCAACGGCGGCACCATGCCCGAGGAAATCGCCACGCTGACGCGCGAAGCGGCTGCCGGCCTCGACATCCCCGTCGGAATCCACTGCCACAACGATTGCGATCTGGCCGTGGCCAACTCGCTCTCCGCGGTTGACGCCGGGGCCGAGCAGGTGCAAGGGACCATCAACGGCCTGGGCGAACGCTGCGGCAATGCCGACCTGATTTCGATCATCGCCAACCTGGCGGTGAAGAAGCAGGGTTTTGAAGTGCTGACGAACAGCGGGGTGGAGCATCTGACCGAGCTGTCGCGGTTCGTCTACGAAACGGCCAACATGACGTATCGATCGAACCAACCGTTCGTCGGCACCAGCGCGTTTGCCCACAAGGGTGGCATGCACGTCCATGCCGTCAACCGCGTGGCCGCCAGCTACGAGCACATCGGCCCGGAAAAAGTGGGCAACGAGCGGCGGATCTTGATCTCCGAACTCTCCGGCCGGTCGAACATTGCCGCCATGACGAGCAAGCACAACATCGCCGAAGACAAGGTGCTGATGGACCGCATTCTGGCCAAGGTCGTCGAGCTGGAAAACGGCGGCTGGCAGTTCGAGGCGGCCGAGGCGTCGTTTGATCTGCTGGTACGACGTTGCGCCGGCACGTTCCAGCCGCACTTCGAACGGCTCAGCTACCACGTGAGCGTCGAGAGCGGCGCCGACGGCAGCATGACTACCGAAGCCACCGTGAAGCTCAAAGTGGGCGACACGATCCGCCACGAAGTGGCCGAAGGAGACGGCCCCGTCGACGCGCTCGACCAGGCCCTGCGAAAAGCCCTGGAAGGAGTGTTCCCCAACATGGCCACGATGCACCTGGTGGACTACAAGGTGCGCGTGATCAACTCCGAGGCGGGCACGGCCGCCGGCGTCCGCGTGGTGATCGAAAGCCGCGACGAACACGACGTGTGGGGAACCGTCGGCGTGAGCGAAAACGTGATCGAAGCGAGTTGGATGGCGCTGGTGGACAGCATCGAGTACAAGCTGTACAAGGACCAAGGTGGGGCCACGCCGCGCGTGAAGGCCAATGAGACGGCGATGACGAAAGAATGACCAATGACCAAATCCCAATGACCAATGTTTAGCCGCGCCCCGCAGGGAAGCGCGTGTCTCCTTCGTCATTCGAGCTTAGACATTCGACATTAAACCAATGCCAACACCGCGATCGACACCTCCCGCTGAGCTTTCCAAACAATACGACCACCAGGCGGCGCAAGACCGCTGGTACCCGTTCTGGGAAGAGCAAGGTTTCTTCCATAGCGAGCCCGATCCGACCGGCCAGCGGTATTCCAAGGGGCCGTTCACGATCGTCATCCCGCCGCCGAACGTCACCGGCGCGCTGCATCTCGGGCATGCGCTCAACAACACGCTGCAGGACATTGTGATCCGCACTCGGCGGATGCAGGGGTACAACACCCTATGGATGCCCGGCACCGATCACGCGGGCATCGCCACGCAAGCGGTGGTGGAGCGGCGGCTGCTGGAGGAGAAGAAGCTGTCGCGGCACGACCTGGGACGCGAAAAACTGGTCGACGCCATCTGGGCCTGGAAACAGCAGTACGAAAAGCGGATTCTCGGCCAACTCAAGCAGATGGGTTGCAGTTGCGACTGGCAGCGCACGCGGTTCACGCTCGACGAGGTCTGTGCCCGCGCCGTGCGGCAGACGTTTTTCGACATGTTCAAAAAGGGCTTGATCTACCGTGGCAAGCGGCTGGTCAACTGGGATCCGTTTTTGCAGACCGCGGTCAGCGACGACGAGGTGTTCCACGAGACGGTGAAGGGACATTTCTGGTACTTCAAGTACCCGGTGATTCCGCTGGGTTCCAAGGGCCCGAAGCCGGGAGAGCCGACGCACGTGCTGATTGCCACGACGCGTCCCGAGACGATGCTCGGCGACACCGCCGTGGCGGTGCACCCGGACCCGGCGGCGGCGCTCGACGCGGCGGAGAAGGAACTGCTAGCTCGGCTGGCCGCCGCGCCGGACAAAGAGAAGCCGGCGCTAAAGCAGCAGATTGACGATATCGCGGAGCGCCGGCGCACGCTGCTGCCCGAGTTGATCAAGCTGCGCGATATGGCCCTGGCGGGGCGGCAGGTGATGCTGCCGCTGCTCAACCGGCCGATTCCGCTGGTGGCCGACGAATGGGCCAAGCCGGAACTCGGCACCGGCTGCGTGAAGATCACGCCCGCGCACGACCCGAACGACTACGAAGTAGGCAAGCGCCGCGACCTGCCGATGATCAACATCCTCAACCCCGACGGCACGCTCAACGACGCGGCCGGGCCGTACGCGAAGCTCACCATGCGCGACGCCCGCAAGCGGATCGTCGCGGACATGGAAGCGATCGAGCTGGTCGACCGGATCGAGGATCGGGAGATTGAGCTGGCCCACAGCGACCGGAGCAAAACGCCGATCGAGCCCTATCTGGCGGATCAATGGTTCGTGAAGATGAGCGACCACGACGACGGCACGCCGGGCCTATCGCAAACGGCGATGGACGCGGTGATCGATGGCCGCGTGAAGGTGCTGCCGGAGCGGTATGGGAAGAGCTATCTGGATTGGCTGGGGGAGAAGCGGGATTGGCCGGTGAGCCGGCAGCTTTGGTGGGGGCATCGGATACCGGTGTGGACCAAAACCGGCGGCGTTGTAGTTTGGGGCGACGCGGCGATGGAGGAATATTCCTCGACGTTAAAACGCCTTTTACACGAGGAACGAATTGCTGAACTACGACGGCGACTTGCGGACTTCGGACCTGACGGACCGGGTTCCGGACTCGAACTGGTTTTCTATTGCGTCCGAGATGAGAACGACACTGAGTCGATAGAATTTCTTGAGAAGCACAGGTACAAGCAAGACCCCGACGTCCTCGACACCTGGTTCAGCTCCGCCCTCTGGCCCCACTCCACGCTCGGCTGGCCCGGGCCGCCGCAGAACGAGGGCGATCCGGACTGGGACGAACTGAAATACTACTACCCCGGCAGCGTGCTCATCACCAGTCGCGACATTATCACGCTCTGGGTGGCCCGGATGGTGCTCACCGGGTTGTTCAACGTCGGTGACGTGCCGTTTCGCGAGGTGTACATCCACCCCAAGATTTTGGACGGCTACGGCGAAACGATGTCGAAGTCGAAGGGCAACGGCGTCGACCCGATCGACGTGATCGAAAAGTTCGGGGCAGATTCGCTGCGGTTTGGGTTGGCGTACACCGCCACCGAGACGCAGGACGTTCGGATGCCGGTGGAGTTTGAATGCCCACACTGCCAGAACACGTTCGAGCAGACGAAGAAAAACCGGGTGCTGCCGGCCGTCGAGTGCCCCAAGTGCCACGAGCGATTTTCCACCCAATGGGCCAGCACGCCCGAGGACGTCGCCTTGCCGCGCGGCGCGGTGACTAGCGAACGGTTTGAACTGGGCCGCAACTTCTGCAACAAACTATGGAACGTCTCGAAGCTGGTGATCACGAATCTCGAAGGGTACACGCCCGGACCGATTGCCGAGCAAGACCTGGCTGTCGAAGACCGCTGGCTGCTGAGCCGGCTGGCCACCGTGACCGATAGCGTGAGCAAGGCGCTCGACACCTACCGCTTCGCCGACGCGGCCCGCGAGTTGTACGAGTTCACTTGGAACGAGTTCTGCAGCTACTACGCCGAGATGGTCAAGCCACGGCTGTCAGACCTGTCGCCGCAAGGGGCCGGCCCGCGCACCACTGCGCAGCGGATGTTTGTCCATGCTCTGGACGTGATCCTGCGGTTGCTGCACCCGATGATTCCGTTTTTGACGGAGGAAGTGTGGCAGTTGTTGAACGAGGTGGCGCCCGAGCGCGGTTTGCCGAAGCCAGTGTCGGGCACGCAAAGCGTGATGATCGCTCCTTGGCCCGAGGCGGACCTCGCCCGGCAAGACCCAACGATCGAAGCCCGGTTCGCCCGATTTCAAGCTTTGCTGATGGCAATCCGCGAAATCCGCAGCCGGCAGAACATCCAATCCAAAACCAGGATCGAGTTCACCGCCCGCTGCGACAACGAGACGGCCGAGTTGCTCAAGCCGATGGGCCCGTATTTCGAATCGATGGCCGGGGCGACGGGGGTCGCCTGGGGACCGGACGTCACGCCGCCCGCGATGAGCAGCCACACGTCGCTCTCCGGCATCGACCTGTACGTGGACCTGACCGGGCTGATCGACGTCGCGGCCGAAGAGGCCCGCGGCGAGAAGGAGCGTGCGCGGCTGGTGCCGCTGATCGCCGCCAAAGTGCAAAAACTCTCGAACGAGACGTTCACCGCCCGCGCCCCGGCTGACGTGGTGGCCAAAGAACGGGCCGCCTTGGCCGAATTGCAGGAGCAATTGGCGAGCATCGACGCCACCCTGGCGGCGCTGAAGAAGCACGGCTGATTGCTATGCCGAAAGTAGGTCCCGCCTGCCGGGCGCGACCTGGAAGCACGTGCTGATCGCCAAAGCGGGCTCGCATCGCGCCAGTTCACGCGCCGCCATCGGCAAGTGGCAACGGCTCGTAGAATCAACCACCCCGTCCCTGCCTTGTGCCCCCCGTCCGTGTGCCACTCGACACCGACCAACGACATGCGGTGCGGTGCGATCTTGCGAGCTGTTCAGGTACCATCCGGCAGATGGAACCTACTGGCGCGTCTCAGGAATGGGCGATTTGCCGGTACCCTACAATAATTTCTCCGCTACTGGTTGCGGGGACCGCGGCGAGGATATAATCGGGTCTGGTCGTGATGAACGATTCGCCACCGACGTTTCCTCTGCTCGCGTACTGTCCCCTGACGATAGGTATCTGCCATGCCGCTTCAGATGGAATTGTCCCGGATCATCATCAACGAGATCAACGACCAGCAGGTGATCTACCTGCGCGAGGTGGAAGGGGAGCGGACGTTTCCCATTCTGATCGGCATCTTCGAGGCCACCAGCATCGACCGCCGCGTGAAGCATTATCCCTCCCCCCGGCCCCTGACGCACGATCTGCTGGTGAGCATGGTCGAGCAACTCGGCGGCCAGTTGCAAGACGTGGTGATCAGCGAGCTGAAAGAACACACGTACTTCGCATTGCTGCGCGTGCGCAAGGATGGCGAGTTGATCGAGATCGACGCCCGTCCGTCGGACGCCATCGCCGTGGCGGTGACATGCGACCCGCCACTGCCGATCTACGTCAATGAGGACGTGCTGAGCGACGTTCTGGGGGAGTGAGGGGACGCAGCAATTAACGCCAGCGATACATCATCGGCTTCGTTAGCCGCCGCTCCCCGAGCGGCGCGGTCGCGGCAACGACTTCAACGCCAACGCGCCGGTCGGGGACCGGCGGCTAACGATGCCAAGAAAAGAACCGCCGGCTTTCGCCGGCGGTTGAGTTCTGCTTGATTTCAATTTTCAGCGCGGCGTTAATTCGCCATCGCCACTGCTTTGCGCTTCGACTGGCGGTAGAAGCCGATCGACTCCAGCGCCTTGTACACTTCGTCCAGCGTCTTCTCGCCGAAGTTCGAGATCGCCAGCAGATCGTCGGGCGTGCATTTCAGCAGGTCGCCGACGGTGAAGATGCCCTGCTCTTCCAGGCAGTTCGTGGTGCGGACCGACAGGCCGATTTCGGCCGTGCTCATGTCGAGCCGCTGACTGAGAGTCTTGGTGTTGTCCTGACCAACGGGTAGCGGAATCCGCGTCATGGGGTCCCTCCCTAAAAAAGACCATCGTCCGTAATTGCAGCCGATCCAGATCGCAGGCAAGTCCCTCGCACCGCGCGGCTGATTGGGGAAGTATAGCAATGATTTGCCGGATTGCCAGTGGTTGGGGGGAAAAGTTGGGCTGTCGGTTATCGGCTGTCAGCTATCGGCTATCGGCTCGTAGAGTGGGTGCTTGCAGCCACGGGCGTTCAACGGCCGCGCACGACTCGCAATAGGTGCAAGGACAGTAAGCTGCCCATGCCACACCCTGATATTTCCACGTTGCAAGCCTTCTCCGTTTACTCTGTTTCCTCCTGTTCAAAAAGAATTGCACGTTCCGAAAGCCGTGGGTGCAAGCACCCACGCTACGCTAGCAGTGCCAGCAGCGGGCGCGTCGGGACTCATGCGGGCGTGGTCAGGCCGCTATAATTGACCATGCAACGCCAGTGAGGAATTCGCCACGCGCAGGCGACAGTTGATCGGTAGCTCTTGTTGATAGCGAAAGTGTTGAGGGCGGCAATACAAACCATGCAAGCTTCTGACCAATCACCGCTCGATCTTTCCGCCCTCACCGCGCCTCAGCGGGAGGCGGTGGAGCATGTCGACGGTCCGCTGTTGATCCTGGCCGGGCCGGGGAGCGGCAAGACGCGGGTGGTGACCCATCGGATCGCGAACCTGCTGTCGCTGGGCGTGCCGGCCCATCAAATTCTCGCTCTGACGTTTACAAACAAAGCGGCCGACGAGATGCGCGAGCGGGTACACACGCTGGCCCCAGGTGCCCGCGTGACGCTTGGAACATTCCACCGGTTCTGTGCCCGGCTGCTGCGGCAATACGCTCCGCACGTCGGCCTGGCCGAAAACTTTACGATCTACGACACCGACGACAGCCTCAAGGCGTTCAAGCAGGCGCTCGAGCAGGCCAAGGTAGAGTTGGCCCGCTACCAGCCCGAGCAGGTCCGCCATCGCATCAGTTGGCTGAAGAACCATCTGCTGGGCGTGGCCAATTTCGAGCCGCGCCCCGGCCACGCGCTCGACAGCATCGTGGCCCGCGTGCTGCCGCTCTACCAGGCGAAGCTGCTGTCGAGCAACGCGGTGGACTTTGACGACCTGCTGCTGCATGTGGCCCAGTTGCTGCGCGATCAGCCCGAGGTGCGCCGCGAACTCGACGCCCGCTATCGCTACGTGCTGGTCGACGAGTATCAAGACACGAACCTGGCGCAGTACGCCATCGCCCGCGGGCTGTCGATCGACTTTCCGAATCTTGCCGTGACCGGCGACCCGGACCAATCGATCTACGGCTGGCGCGGGGCGAACCTGGGGAATATTTTGGACTTCGAGCGCGATTATCCGCAGGTACGAGTGGTGCGGCTGGAGCAGAACTACCGCAGCACCAAATGCATCCTGCGCGTCGCCGACGCCCTGATCTCCAACAACCGCCGCCGCAAGGCGAAGGAACTCTTCACGGACAACGACGAAGGGCGGCCGGTGGCGCTGGTCCGTTATCCAAACAATCGAGACGAGGCGGCCGCGATCGCCGAGCGAATCGCCACGGAAGTGACCGCCGGCCGCCGCCGCCCACGCGATTTCGCAATCTTCTATCGCACGAATGCACTCAGCCGTTCGCTGGAGTTGGCGCTGCACGACCGGGGGATTCCCTTTCAGTTGATTAAAGGCGTCGAGTTCTTTCAGCGCAAAGAGATTAAGGACGTGATGGCGTATCTGCACCTGGTGAACAATCCTCGCGACGACGTGGCGCTGGCGCGGATCATCAACACGCCGGCCCGCGGCATCGGCGCTTCGACGGTGAAGCGGCTGGCGGCCCATGCGGCGGATCGGCGGTTTTCGCTACTGGACGCGGCTCGTGAAGCGGGCCTCGTGCCGGATCTTTCCAAAGGGGCGGCGGTGAAGGTGGCGAAGTTTGTGTCGCTGTTCGATCGGCTGTCGCTCGCGGCCGCCGCGCCGCTGGAAGAGTTGATGGGGCAGGTGCTGATGGAGTCGGGGTATCGGCAGGTGCTGGTCGAAGCGGCGGCGGCCGAGTCGGACTCGGAGGAAGCGCAAGACCGGCTGGCGAATATCGAAGAGTTGTTGACCGTCGCCCGCGAGTTTGACGAGCAGCACCCGGGCGGCGGCGGGCTGGAGGAGTTTTTGGAGCAGAACGCCCTGGTCAACGACATCGACGACTGGACCACGGAAAACGACAAGGTGGTGTTGATGACGATGCACTCCGCCAAGGGTTTGGAGTTTCCGGTGGTGTTCATCGTGGCGGTGGAGGAGGGCCTGCTGCCGCACGAGCGGAGCCGCGACCATCCAGACAAGCTGGAGGAAGAGCGGCGGCTGTTGTTCGTCGGCATCACGCGTGCCCGTGAGGAGTTGGAGCTGAGCTACGCCAAGAGCCGCGACTTCCGCGGCCAGCGCCGCCCCACGATCCCCAGCCAGTTCCTGATGGAGTTGCCGCGCGACGAAATGGAAGTGGCCGAGCCGGGCTGGAGCTTTGAGGAATTTTCGGACGCAGGGGACGACGTGTTCGCCGCGGACGCGCACGATGGGACTCTGGATGGGCCACTCGACGGGTCTTTGGATGGGCCACTCGATGGGCCGACGGCGGCGGAAGTCGAGGTGTTCAATGAACTCTCCGAGTTGGTGCGCGACAGC
>JAIOQB010000463.1 GCA_021413585.1 Planctomycetia bacterium | reverse complement strand
GAGGCCTCGCGCAAATGGACCATGCCGATCCGCAACTGGAAGGAGGCCCTGAACCACTTCGCCATCCTCTTCGAGGGCCGCATGCCCAAGTGAAGCAAATCACGTTCCCTGCTAGGGTGACACAAAAAACTTTACAGGCTCATCGTTCCTGTATCGATGAACTCGCCAGGACGACGATTGCACGACGAACCTCAAGGCTCAGGCGCTCCCAGACAAGGGAAAGCGATTTGAGATCCTCCTTGCTTGTGCAAGGGGTTGTGCAAGAGCCGGCCGCACAGGTTTGTAAGTCCTGGCCCTGCTCAGGCTTCGGAGAATCGTCCATCGGACTGTCGATCCGGTGGTTGCGGGTTCGAGCCCCGTCGGCCTCGCTAAGTTTTCGCGACGTAAATCGTCGCGGTTTTCGCGTTTCTCTCGGGCGCCAGCGCGTTTTTCATCGCGCGACTCACGCGCCTGGTCCACTGCATCAGACTGCACTCCGGGGCGATGTTCTGAGTCAGAAAACGCCAAGCAGAACGCCAAGCGCGGCGCCTCGACGTTTTGTGGACCACTGTTGCCAGCCGTTGTGACGTTCCGCCCGTCTGTCCCGGTCGCCTGTTGTTGCTGGCCGACTGGTTCCGACAGGTCCGGCAGGGCCACCAGGGCGTCGCTCTGCTCGCCCAGCACCGTGTGGCTGTATCGGTCCATCGTCAACGTAATCGTGCTATGGCGGGCCAACGCTTGGGCCAGCTTCGGATGCACACCACCGCGGGCCAGATTGCTAATGAACGTATGCCGCAGGGCGTGGAAGTCGGCGACGTGCCCCGCGTCGTCGCTGTACTTGAGAAAGTCGCTCTGCTCGCGTTCGGCCAGCAGCCGCGGGTCCGTCTCGACCTCTTTCAACCATGCCGCGCGGGCATCGGTCAGATCGGCCCGCAGCATTTCCGCGACCTCTTCCCGCCGCGGCAGGTCGAAGATTCGGACCGCTGGCAGCATGACCCCCACGTGTGCTTGCAACACCGTCGCCGTCTCGGGCCGCAGCGGCAGCGTATCCTCACGCCGCCGCTTGCTGTAGCCGGCCGCGACCATTACGGTTGCCGGCTCCGTGCGGAAGTCGAAGCTGGCCCGCGTCAGGCTCCGCAGTTCGCTCGACCGCAGCCCCGTCTCGACGGCCAGCCGGTAGAGCATCGCGCGGGCCGATCCTGTCATGCCGTGGCGCTCCGCTCCTTTCGTGGCCGCGGCCAGCAGCCGCCGCAGTTCGTCGACGGACAGTGCCCGGCGTTCCAGCCGGCGGTCCGTCTTGGCGTTCTGCCGTTGCACGTGTTCTATCGGCGATTGAATGGCCCGCCCCTCGCGGACCATCCAGCGGCAGAATTGTTTGGCGGCCTGCGTATGGTAATTCGTCGTTTGGATCGACAGGCCGGCTCCCTTGTCGGTCGGTTGCCGCCACTCGGCCAGCTTGGCCACCACGTTCGACGCGGTGACGTTGGACCAATGAACGAACCCGCACGCCTCGAACAGCCGGCGGACGCGACCAACGGACTGCTCGACGTGCCGCAGACCTGACCCCTTCGCTGTGAGGGCCGCTTCGAAATCCTTCAAGTGTTCGACCAGCGGCTTGGACGCCGCCGCGGTTCGCCCCTCGATAATCCCCCAGGCGGCCAGAGTCTCGCGCATCCGCCGCGGCAGCGTTTCCAGCCATGCCGACAATTCGCGGCCGGGCGTCTCGCGGTTCTGCTTGCACTCAATTAGCTTCTCGACCTTGCGCCCCAGCGTTTCCGTCTGTTGCTTGTCTGTAAAACCGGGCAACCGGCGAACCTGTTCGTCCCCGTCGCGAAACTCAAGATACCACTTGGCCGCTTCTTTGCTCTGGCCATCGCGGTTTTTGTATTTGGTTCGGAATACTCGCATCGTCTCACCTGCCTTTCAAACGTGGCCCCGCAGTCTCACCGCCGCGGGGATTTGCGAATCACAATATCGAGTCCCAGCAGTTCGCCCAGCGTGTCCAGTACGGTGGTCGATAGCCCGCGCTCGCCCGACATAAAACGCGTCAGGGCCGATTGGTCGATGCCGGTCTGCTTGCTGATTTCATAGCGCGTCAGGCCGCAGCCCTCAATCGCAGCCCGCACTTGGTCGCTGACTTTCAATCGGCTGTTTCGTTTGCTTGTCATGCCCGAATTATCCCGATACATGCCATTTTGTCAAGCACCCTTCGGGCAAGAGAATCACAGTGGCTTCAGATAGCGGTAGCGGCTCGCCTGCCTATTGGCTTGGCTTCCTTTTTCCACTTCCCGCAAGATGCCGTCGCGTTGCAGCCCGCGCAGCCATCGTGATACCGTGGCATAATCGACCCCGAGCAGCGCTGCGGCAGTTCGGCAACCCAGGAAAAACGGTCCATCACCACAGCCGCGTTGCAGCTCACGACAGAACGCGACCAGCAATTGCACTTCGCGTTTCTCATACTGCCGGGCCACTTCCGGTAGCACCGACTCTTTTGCCTTGGTAAACAACATTGCAATTGGTTCCTTACCCGCAGGGAATTGAACCTTGGGCCATGCCTCGGCGAAGTCCCACCACCACGTTTCAAATCCATCTCGCAGGCCTGGCGGCCAACGATCATACCATTGGCGGACGACAGGCTTGCAGGATTCCGCTGGCCCATCGACCAGCTCCGGTCGCGCCGTCAACTCTCGGGCCAACGCGAATACGCACTTGTGCCGTTGGCCGATGGCAGTCGGCAGTGTCCGCCCGATTATTTCCTCGACCGTCTCTTGCAACAGAGAGGGCGGAGAGGACATAGATAACCCAGAGGACGCAGGACATAAGGGAGCGGGTGATGTTGGACGGTTGCTGCTGACAACAGACGATTCGACGGGCAATACCTCCTCACCTAATGTCCTGTGTTCTCTCTGTTTTCCTCCGTCCGCTGTGTGTTCTTTGCTCTCTCCGTTGTCTCTGTTGCAGGGCAGGAGCCCGGCCAGAACCAGATCGACTTCCGGTAGAACACCTGCCGGTTCTTTCAGCCAGCGATAATTGCCCCCTTTAGGGTGCGTCGAGGGGGGCAGGACGCAATAGCCGCCACCTCGCAGCTCGCCGTCTCCCAGGTCCAAAATCGCTCCGTCGCTCTTGCTGGCACTTCGGATCGATCCCAGGTCGGCGCGGCAGTAAACATGCCGGCCCCGATGCGTGGCGACCGTCGGCAGCGTCCGGGCCAATTTCGGGTTTGAGTCCGCCCATTTCTGGAAACTCTCCATCGTGTCAAAGTCGCGGCAAACCAAGTCGCCTGAGACTTTGCCGCAAATCACTGCCAATCCCTGAGATCCGCCCTTGCCAAACCACTTTTGCAACTGCACCGCGTCGGCCGGCGTCTTTTGGAATTGTTTCCAGGACTTGCAGGCCGGTACCTTGCTGTTGGGCCGAATCGGAATAACCGACCAACCCATGGCGAGGTACAGCAGTGCAAAGTCAAGCGTCGTCACTTGGCGAACTCCGTTAGTCTCTTCCGGTAGGTAGCGATTGGCCGTAGTGCTTGGTCGTTTCGGCCTTTGCCTCGCGTGCGCGTGCGCGCGTGCGACCCTGGAACGGCTTTGCTGACGGGCGTTATCTAACTCCGACCGCCCTGAGGCCATGTCCATCGGTCCCTATGAGGACATCCGGCCAGGATCCAGGCCTGCAATTCGTCGACCCGCCAGCGAACGCATCGAGTTGCAGGTAACCGTATTGGCAGCGGCAGTCGGCCCGAACTATGGAGCATCCAGATGGTTCGTTCACTCACCGATAAAAGTTTCGCTACTCCACGGGCGCCGATGATCGCCGGCGCAATCCCGCACTTCTTGGGCGCGTCCTTAGCCGACATCGTCCACCCCCCTCTGCCGCCGGGCGTCGATGGCATTCAACTCGTGGCGTACCATCGCCAGGGCCCGGCGGTCGTACAGCCTCAGTGAGCCGGCGCGGGCAGCCGGCCGGATGTGTGTCCGGCTGGCAAGAATGTAGGTGATCCGGTGCAGCGGCTGCCTCAGCGTGGCGGCAATGCGTCCGGGGGTTAGTAGGCGGGGAGGTTCAATGGTGACCACGATTCGCGACTCCGAAGGTGAGCAGGGCGTCACCTATAGTCGCTGTTCACAGAAGTGGCCAAGAATAACCGCTCTTGCCGGGAGAAATCACTTGGCGACGTTCATGAACGCTTTATGAACACGGATTTCATGCTGGTCCTTCCAGTCGCGGCCCGCCCCGCCGGGCCACCCGCGGAGAGACTGGTAGGCAGCGGTGACTTTGGGAGTCTTCCTCCTGTTCAGCGATGAGCTGTGCAAGTTGCCGATCCTCGACGGGGATGGAAGCTTCCAGTTTGTTCGTTAGGCTCACCTCCTTGGGCCTGCTTGGTGCCTGGCCTGCCTTTCGCTTCGCCAACCGTCCCTGCCAAGCCGGTAACTTCGAAATCGCTCCAGTGGAAACCCCGGTCCCTAAACTCACCTTCCTGATGGTTGCAGTTGGGAACTTGCCGAGATAATTCCCGACCAGCAGATTTGCCTCACCTGCCGGGATACGACGGCGCCCACGACTCCGGACGTCATTTTTGATTCGACGACTGTCGTTGCGCTTCACCAAACCCAACTTTGCGGGGACGGCTGCGGCCAAACTCGGGTAGCGTTCAGCCACCGCAGCCAGGACTTCGTTTCCCACGTCATCAGCATCCAGAACCTCAATTAGCTCGTGCAGTTTCCAGTCCTCGGGGGATTGGAGCAGTCGGCACTTTTCGATCACCAGGCAAATCACGAAATGTCCATCGGGAGTCGCATGCAGCACCTCTTGGCCCTCGTCATACTGGGCCAAGTGGAAAGATAGGACATTCTCGGCAATCAACAATAGTGAGTGTAGGTCGCACCATTCCCAATCATCGCCATATCGCTCGTCAAACAATTCGATCCTCGCGCAATCCTCATTGTCCCACACAAGTTTTGCCAGTGCCGGGTCCAGTTCATCCAGTTCGTTGAGCGACAATTTGCCGGCCAGCACTCGGCCAAGCAACTTTCGCTCGCCTCCACTTAGGCCCACGTTGTTAAGCACCAGCCGTAACGCGCGATCATGGCATTTCTCATCCTCACGGGCTTGGCGTTCCAAGCGAATCCAACTCAATTGCAATTCAAGCAGCGGAATGTGAAGAGGCAAGTTTTCACTAATCGCTGTTCGGCTCCTCAGAGAGGGTGCCGAGACGCCTCAAATTTTTTCTGAGGAGCCTTGAATGATCCGTAAATCGCTTCATCTAGCTGCTGCATTCGCAGTCATTTTTCTCGCGTGCCCTCCTCTGTTTGCCGCGCGCACTCTCGTCGACAACTTCAACGTCGGCACGGTCGATATCGAACGGTGGGGCAATCCCCCCTATCCGAACGCAACAACTTTTTCGCTTCAAGACACCTACCAGACTGTTGCCGGCCCCATTGGAGGAATCCGCCAAATCCACGTGGCCGATGCGCATAACGGCACGGTCAATAACCCGAATGCGATGACGGTCAATACCACTAATGGGACGCTGGATTGGTGGGGCGGTGCGACGGCGCCGGTTGACTATGTTGCCTACGGCTCGGCGGCCAGCGGCGGCGGCGGATCGGCCCTTGGGCTGTCTAAACTCGTCACCGACGGTTTCGTGATCGATATCCCCCACAGCACGGACGCGGGACGCACAGACGGCACATTGTCCATCACTCTGAACATCGGCGCCGGTGGCGGTGGCGGCACTGTCTCCTAGTCGTCCACTGGACATGAGGTTGCCGGGACTAAGGTTGTCACGTTGAGCGCTTTCAATGGGGGCACGATGACCGCCCTGCAGGCGGCCAACATTGACGGGATCACGATCAACGGCCAAGCCAGTTATTTTACCAATGGTCCGAATACGCTGTGGCCTTCCAGTCAAGGGCGTGGTTTGGCGCTGGACAATGTTCAAATCGCGCCAATTCTCACCAGTACGAGCAGTGGAAATTGGGGCACGGCGGGAACGTGGAGCACGCCGCGTGCTACGGTCTCTGATGATTACGTCCAGGTGAACAACACGGTTACTGTGGCCGCCGCTGGAGCGGTGGCGCAAGACGTTTCACTCACCCAGGCCGGCAGCAATTTGACGGTGAATTCAGGATCCTCGCTTAATGCCAGCGGCACCCTATGGGTGAATACCGGTGTGCTGTCGGCGACGAATGGGGGCCTGACGGCTGGTACGCTCAAGGTCACCGGCGGAACCGCCAGCGTGGGAGGAGGTGGTTCGCTGGGCACTGTCAATGCATCGGCGGGCACGACCAACCTGGGAACGAACGTCACGACGGCAGTCAACGTCAGTGGTACGGCAGCCGTAAACCTGACATCTGCGGTTTCCGCTCCCAACGCTACGGTCAGCCAGCTTGGTGGCAGCATGAACACCGGCGGCAACTTCCTCTCGCTGAGCAATCAACTCAAGCTGGGGGACACGAATAGCATTACCACGACAGGCTCGTTCGGAGTGAAGGGGAGTGCCATTTCAAACAGCCTTGCAGGAATTCAGACGCTTCAACTGAGCGGTGGAACAACCACGGTCAAAGCTCAAGTTCCCAACACGATTGCCGTGGTGGACAATTTCCCAGTGTTTACGAACACTGGAACGAATAACCAGACGATTAACGTGAGCCCGACAGCCAAAGTGCTGATCGTTCAGTTAGGCTCCAGAGGCGGTGGTCCCACGGATCCGGACAGCGTCACCTACAATGGCACGCCACTCACGTTGGCCAAGCAAATGGACTACGCGGCCAACCTGAACTACACCGGTTCCCAGATCTGGTACTTGTACAACCCAGTTGCCGGCTCCCATACCTTGACGGTTAACGCAGGCGTGCTCCAGTACACAGGCGCCGCATCGACGCTCAGTAACGTGAACACCTCTACCAACCCGGAATTGACGTGGGGCAATACCGACGCTGCAAATACTGGTTCTGGCACCGCCTTCCCCATTCAGAATACCCTCTCGGTGACGCTCGATAATCTTGTTGCCGGCTCCGCCGTGGCTGCCTCGCTTAACTTTCGCCAAGGATCTGGCACCGTTCCTCGGCCGTGGAGTATTCCGACAGGCCGGGCCCGCCCACGAACAACGCCACCCGTACCGGTTCAGACCCCTGTTCCACGAACAGCGTCACGCGGAAGAGAAATTCGTCGGTGCTCCCGTACCGGAGGAAATTGTCGAGATTT
>JAIOQB010000042.1 GCA_021413585.1 Planctomycetia bacterium | reverse complement strand
TCGTACTTGATTTCGCCGTTGTTCTCACTGGCGGCTGCTTCGTCGAGCGTCAGCCAGCGGTTGTGACGAACCGGAAAGCAATACGTGCGGCTAAAACCGACGGGCGAGGCCAGCGTGACATGTGGGCTGCACGGGTCTCGCTCCAATCGGCCAGCCGCTCTGAACCACGCGGCGATCCGCTCTTTGCTGTACCCGACCGAGTGTTTTCCGTTATGCTCGAAATACTCGTGATCGAGGTCCTGCCGCTTGAGCAGCTTGTCGGTCCAGCGGCCGTATTCGACGTCGGTGTAATGCCAGCGGACGCCCGCCCGCGCGTCGTGGGCTCCCTGGAAAATCGCCAGCGGCGTGCCGCGAATCGTCGGCCAATAGCCCAGCGACCAAGAGCCGGAGCTGACCACCACCCCGGCAAAACGATCGGGCGACCGCTGAATGTGATGATACTCGCCAAAGCCCCCCATCGAGTGTCCCATCAGGAACACCCGGTCTGGATCGATGTTGAACGTCGCCTTGCATTCGAGAATCACGTCGGACAAATATTCTTCCGAATCGCGCACGCACCACCGCAGCGGCGTCGACTCGTCCCACGGGGCCGACGGCCCGACGGCGATCATGCCCGTGGCCGAAAACAGCGAACCCAAACGACTGTTGATATCGCCATCTTCCGCGTCCGGAAACTGCATGTACGACCGGGGCGCCCGCCGCGACGACGTGGCCCCGCCGCCGTGCATGAACACGATCAAGCCGGTCGGCCGATCGGGCCGATACTTTTTGGGGACAACGAAGTACAGGAGATCGTCGGGATGCTGCTTGCGAAGTGCCGCAACGGAGAAATGCCGTTCGGGCAAGTAACCTGTGGCCGACTTTGCCTGAACTCGTTTAGATAGTTGTACCAGGACCGACTCCCAATCGCCATGAAAATTGGCCAATTGGGTCGCCAGCCGGTCCCGCTCGTGCCGATCCCGGCTGTCCAGCCAACGCCGGCTGAGTTTCACCGCTTGCGATTGGTCAATGGGCTCAGCCCAAGCCTGGCTGTGAGCAACGCAAGCTAGCAGAACAATCAACAGTTGGCGGAGCATCTTACCTCTATGGCAACAAGCTGCCATTAGAAATCAATTGCCGGAACGGTCGCATGCATCTGGTTGGACAACTCCTTTTGCTCCTCTTTCGACGCAGCATAGTAGAGCACACGGACGGTGTAGCCGCCGACAAGTTTTCCATCCTGGATGTACATCCAGTCCGATAGCTCCTCCGGTCGGACCTCGACTCGATCACCGAGCTTGACCAGCTTGGTATCTACCGGCTCATTGTCGACCTTCGCCGAAAATGCCTTGCCATTCCACGACACGTCGCTCAGCCAAATGTGTTCCAGTTCTTCACCGGCGCCAAACCCCTTTTTGATGGTGAAATGAACTGCTCCCACGGGATGTTTGTGTAGCGCCTCGACGAATTCCGGATAGGTTGACCTGGCTTTCTGAATCGCACGATCCATCAGCCCTTTGTCGAATTTTCGTATGAAGTCTGGCTGGCCCTCGCGGTGAACTACGTCTCCGCTCCGGGAACATCCTGCACCAAGGGCTGCAATAAATCCGCATAGAATCATGCACGTTTTTTGCATACTGTTTCGATTCATAGGCATTCGGTGGTAAAATAGTGAACGGCGATCGATCGCAACAGGATGCTACAATTCTTGTCAATCGCGAGGCCCTTGGCAACAGTTCGCTGCGGCTCAGCCCCGCGGGCCTCGCCTATCGCGCGCAATCGGCCAGCCCATGCCGGCCCTACCAGCCAATATTGAACACGACACTTTCGACAACGATGCCTCACTCTCCTTTGTCACCTCACGATGAGAAGCCTACCGCTGACCCCACGCCGCATTTCTTTAGGGCCCTGCTGGGTTATGGCACGATGATCGCCATTGCCGTGGCGATTTTCCTCGTCGTGCGGCACTATGGGCAGCCGATGTCGAACCCGTCCGCCGGACCGGCGGCGGCGGTCAAAGCGGCGCAGGAGAAGCCGGGCGGGATCCTGCCGGTGCTGGTGGCCCTGGCGGCGGTGATCGCGCTGGGGCAGGTGCTAGCCAAAGTTTGCTTGTGGTTTGGCCAGCCGCCGGTGATCGGCGAAATTCTGGCGGGCATCCTGCTGGGACCGTCGCTCATTGGAGTCCACGCGTCGGCCTGGATTCTTCCGGACTCGGCGGCGCCCTACCTGGGCGTGGTCGCCCAGTTGGGGGTGATCCTGTACATGTTCCTCGTCGGGCTCGATCTTAGTGCCGAGCGGCTGCGCGGGCGGGCGCATGTCGCGGCCCTCGTGTCGCACGCCAGCATCGTAGTGCCGTTTGTATTGGGCACCATCCTGGCGCTCGTTCTCTACCCAAAGTTGTGCAGCCGCGACGTGCCGTTTACCAGCTTCGCCCTGTTCATGGGCGTGGCGATGTCGATCACGGCGTTCCCCGTGCTGGCGCGGATTTTAACTGATCGCGGCATGGCCCGCAGTGAATTGGGCACGCTGGCCCTAAGCTGCGCCGCGGCCGACGACGCGACCGCCTGGTGCCTGCTGGCCCTGGTGGTGGGAGTGACGCGCGCCGAGCCGGGGCACGGCGTTGTGGTGGCAATCGGAGCGATGGCCTATGTCGCAGTGATGCTGGGGCTGATTCGTCCCGTGGTGCGAAGGCTCGTCTCGCGATGGGACACTGAACATCTGCCTCGCAGTGCCGTGGCCCTCGTGTTTTTGGCCCTGCTGGTCTCGGCGCTGACCACGGAATGGCTGGGGATCCATGCCCTGTTTGGGGCGTTTTTGCTCGGCGCGGTGATTCCCCGCGACAGTACGGTAGCCAAGGCGTTCACCTCGCAGTTGCACCACATCACCACGATCCTGCTGCTGCCGGCGTTCTTCGCGTTCACCGGGATGCACACGCGGATCGATCTGCTTTCCGGCGCCGAACAGTGGCTGATCTGCGGGGCGATCATCGTCGTGGCCACCATCGGCAAGTTCGGCGGCACCGTGGCCGCCGCCCGGCTGACCGGCCTGGGCTGGCGCGAGTCGGCCGCCCTGGGGACGCTGATGAACACCCGCGGGTTGATGGAGCTGATCGTGCTCAACGTGGGGCGCGACCTGGGGGTGATCCCGCAATCGCTGTTCGCGATGCTGGTGATCATGGCGCTGGTCACGACGATTGCCACGTCGCCGATTGTGCGAAGGCTGGTGCCGGCGACGGACGTGGTGGCCAAAGCGTAGCGTGGGTGCTTGCACCCACGGATCTTGCGGCATGAATTCCGTGGGTGCAAGCACCCACGCTACCGGTTAGAACGGCGCCTCGCTGTCGGCCGGCTTGCGGGGGGCGGCTTTTTTCTTGACCCCCTTCTTTGCAGGGCGGGCAGCAGCTTTCTCTCCGGCCGGCGCGGCCTTCTTCGCCGGGGCTGATTTGCGCGGCGGGCCACCCCGGCCGCCACGGGCCTTCTTCTTCGGCGGGCCCATCGCGGCCCGTTCGGCCAGCAGCGTTAGCGCTTGCTCCAGGCTGAGCGCGTCGGGCGCCGTCCCCTTCGGTACCGAAGCGTTCGTCGTGCCGTCAGTCACATAGTGCCCATAGCGGCCTTCGAAAAGATTTACCTTTTCCTTCGTCACGGGCGAATCGCCGAGCACCTTGAGCGGTTCGCGGGGACGGCCAAAGCCTCGGCCCGCCGCCTTCGGCTGAGCCAACAGCGCCAGCGCCTCGTCGAGCGTGACTTCAACCGGCGACATACCAGCCGGCAGCGAACGCGTGTCGTCCCCCGATTTGATGTACGGCCCAAATCGCCCGTTGTGCGCCACCACGGGTTGCCCCGTCTCCGGTCGCACGCCCAGATCGCGTGGCAGCGACAGCAGCTTCAGCGCCGTGGCCAGATCGATGTTCTCCGGCTCCATTCCTTTGAGCAGCGACGCGTTCTTGGGGCGCTCTTCGTCGTCCTGATTGCCGCGCTGAATGTATGGGCCAAAGCGCCCGACTTTAACGTAGATCGGCTTGCCCGTTTCAGGGCACATCCCCAGCGGCTCGTCGGAGTGCTGAGCATTTTGCAGCAGCTTCAGCGCCGCCTCGACCGTCACTTCGTCTGGCGCCAGATCTTCCGAAATGCTGGCCCGGCGTTCCCCCTGTTCGAGAAACGGCCCGTAGCGGCCCACGCGCACAAAAATCTGCTCCGGACTCGTGGCGGTGCCGTCGGCCGCTACGCCGGCCACGGGGCCGCGGCCAATCGGAATGCGGCTGATGTCGCGGGCGTCGATCTCTTCGATTTTGGCGCTCAGCAACTGCTTGAGCCCCTTCCCCTTCTTGCCGAAGTAGAACTCGCTGAGGTAATCAACCCAGTTCGCCTCGCCACGGCTGATCGAGTCCAGGTCGTCTTCCATCTGGGCAGTAAATTGATAATCCACCAACTCGGGCAGGTGCCATTTCAACAACTGCGAAACGGCGAACGCCACCCAAGTGGGAACCAGGGCCTGCCCCTTCTTGAACACGTAGTTGCGGGCCTGGATCGTGTCGATGATCGAGGCGTACGTGCTGGGACGGCCGATCCCCATCTTTTCCAGTTCTTTGGTCAGCGAAGCTTCCGTAAAACGGGCCGGGGGCTGCGTGGTGTGACTCTTGGCGGTCAGCTCGTTGCAGCGGAGCGACTCCCCCACCACCAGCGGCGGCAGGACCGTCTCTTTGTCGGCCAATTCTGCCCATGGGTCGTCGGAACCTTCGACATACGCCCGCAGGTAACCGGGGAATTCAATCGTCTTGCCGCCGGCCTGAAACAAGGCCCCGCCCCCTTCGATCCCCACCGACACGCTCCGCCCACGGGCATCGACCATCTGGCTGGCGATAGTCCGCTTCCAGATCAGATCGAACAGCTTGAACTCATCGTCCGCCAACTTGCCGCGCAGCGTTTCCGGGATTTCAAACGGATGGCCTGCGGGGCGAATGGCCTCGTGGGCTTCCTGCGCGTTCTTCACGCTCGACGAATACTGCCGCGGCTGGGCTGGCAGGTATTCCTGGCCATACTGCGAAGCGACCAGATCGCGGGCGGCGGCGATCGCCACCTTGGCCAGCGTGGTCGAGTCGGTACGCATGTAGGTAATGTGGCCGTTTTCGTACAAGCTTTGAGCCACACCCATCGTCCGCCGCGCGGTGAACCCCAGCTTGCGGTTCGCTTCCTGTTGCAAGGTGCTGGTAGTAAACGGAGGGTACGGCTTTGAGGTGTACGGCCGATCTTCGAGCGTGGCGACTTTGAACTCGCCATTTTGCAGGCGCTCGAGCAATTGATCCGCCGCCGCCTGATCCATCAGCAATAGCGAGTCGTCGGTGAGCTTGCCGGTGGCCGGGTCAAAATCCTTGCCAGAGGGGACGCGGCGTCCGCCGACGGAAACCAGCGTGGCATCGACCTGCCCTGGCCCGTCGAGCTTCAAGAACTTGGCGATCAAATCCCAATAAGTGGCGGTGACAAACGCCATGCGGTCCAGCTCGCGCTCGGTGATCAACCGCACGGCCACGCTTTGCACGCGGCCGGCCGAGAGCTTGGGTCGCACCTTGCGCCACAAGAGCGGCGAAACCTCGTAGCCGTACAGCCGGTCGATGATCCGCCGCGCTTCCTGGGCCCGCACCATGCCGTCGTCGATTTCGCGGGGATTGGCCAGGGCTTCGGCGATCGCCTCTTTGGTGATTTCGTGGAACACCATCCGTTTGACGGGGACCTTGGGCTTGAGCAGCTCGCGCAAGTGCCAGCTAATGGCCTCCCCCTCGCGGTCTTCGTCGGTCGCCAGATATAAGTTGTCTGCGTCTTTGAGCAACTGGCGAAGCTTGGCAACCTGCTTCGACTTGCCAGCGGAAACGACGTAGATCGGGTTGAAGTTGTCGTTGACGTTCACGCCCAAGTGGGCCCACGGCTCTCCTTTATATTGAGCCGGGATCTCCTTGGCCCCTTGCGGCAAATCGCGGACGTGGCCGATGCTGGCCTCGACCGTAAAATTCTTGCCGAGGAACTTGCCGATGGTCCGCGCCTTGGCCGGCGATTCGACGATCACCAGGGAGTTGCCGGTGCTGGAAGAGGATTTTTTGGCCATGCTGCGGTACGATCGGCTGTTGCTTTGAGTGCGGCTGCGGAGCAGCGAAATGTTTTAGTTTTTCAATAGTAACGTCACGAGCCACGAGGATTACCCCCATGGAGGCCCCCGGCAACACCCCGCGGCGTCATGTTCGTCCGCGACTCAATCCAGACCATAACGGCCTGTTTTGGCGTTGCAATCGAGCCCTGCGGGCGTACAATCACACGTTTTCCAGCCCCCAGGCAGCCTGACCATCATTAATCTGTCAAGCTGATCGTTGTCAAGAGTATTGGTCGGCCACCCGCCGACTCATGAGGCGAATTACACATGGCGAGTCCATTTACCCACTTTCGCAAGTATCAGGCGGTTCTGCTCGTTGTATTCGGCGTGCTGATCATGTTCATGTTCGTGATTGGCGACTCGATCAATAAGCTCTCCTCCTCCAAAGCGAATAATGAAGACCCGGTCGCGGTGAGCTGGACAGGCGGAAAAATCACGCGGGCCCACCTGCAAAGCCTGGTCGGCATGCGAACCGTGGCGGCGGGATTTCTCAGGCAGCTGCAGTTTACAGGAATGATGCGCGGCGCCTCGGACCGGCCACCCCGTCAGCAGGGGCTCATTTTGACGGAGCAAGACTTAAGCGGTGAAGCCACGCTGCAGACGATCCTGCTGGCGACCAAAGCGAAACAACTGGGCCTGACCTGCACGCCCGACGAATTGAAGTCGTACCTCCGCAGCCTGGGGAGCGACCAGGTCAGTGAAGACGAAATGCGTGTCATGATCGAAGGGACCGCTGAAACGCGGAAACAGCATTCGGTGGACGCCGTGCTGGCGCCCATTCGCGAGGCCTTGCTGGCTCGCCGATTGTTGGAATTCGTGCATGGCGGGTTGGAGGGAAGTCCGCCGGCAAACCAATATGCGTACTACACGCGGCTGAATCAGCATGTGCAAACAGAAATCGTGGCGTTGCCGGTCGACGATTTCCTGGGCCAGATCCAGGATCCGCCCGAGGCGGAGCTGAAGGCGTATTTCGACGAGCACAAGAACGAGCTGCCCAGCTACGACGGAAAGCTTTCCTCCCCCCAGCCGGGGCTTAAGCTGCCGCATCGTGTCGCCGTGCAATACATCAAGGCCAATGTTGAAGACTTCGTCGACCGCAATATGTCCAAGGTGACCGACCAGGAAATCGACAAGTACTACAAGGAACACCAGCAAGACGATCCCCAATTGTGGCAGGAAGACCTGCCGCTGTTGCCTCCCGTCGACAAAACTTCCCCTGGCAAGCCGGCACCCAAGGGGGACGTTGAAAAATCCGACGACAAGAAGCCGATTGACCGCTACCCCGATCATAAAAAAGAGGGCGATCTGAAGGACGCCGATAAGGCTGACAAGAAGGACGCCGACAAAAAGGATGGCGGTACAGGCGAAAAGAAGGAGGCCGACAAACCGGCAGCCGATTCGAAGAGCGAGCCCGGCAAAGACGCCGATAAAGACAAGGCAGATAAGAAATTGTCCGACAAGAAGGACAATTCCAAGGCCGCTTCCGACAAAAGCTCCAGCGGCGAGAAGCCACCCGGCAAGACGAAGGACGCCCCGAAGAAATCGGCCACGCCAACTCCCTCGCTCACCGGCGAGACCGACCAATTGGCGCAGGCGGACACCGCCGCCACGAAAGATCCGCCCGCCGAAGCGGCGCCGGCCGCCGCAAAAGAGGCCGATGCGGTGAAAACGGAAACAGAGCCGGCAAGTGAAAAAACGCCGCCGGTGAATGGGCCCGCTTCAAAATCGGGCGAGAAGTCCGCGGCGGCTGAAGCGCCCGTCAAAGCGCCGATGCCCCCCGCCAAAACTCCTCCCGCCGCGGCGAATCCGGTTGGAACATTGCCCGAGTTGAAGCTCCCGCCCGAGCTGAAGCCGCGCGAACAGCACAAAATCAAGCCGCTGACCGAGGCAAAAGACTACATCCGCAAGAAGCTTGCCCGCGACAAGGCAGCCGAGGCGATCGACGCCGGGTTCAAGACCATTGAGGATCGCCTGGCCGCGTATGAAGTGTTGTTGCTGGAAGTGGCAGGCGAGAAGGGTCGCAAGCCGCCGCAGCCTCCAGAGTTTAAGGATCTGGCCAAGAAATTAGGCTTCACGGCGCACCAGACCCCCCTGCTCTCCCGTCGCCAACTGTTTGACGAGACCGACGTCGCCAAATCGGGGAGTCGTGAGACGGGCATGTCGCTGCTCGACATGTTGTTTAGCGATAAGGGAGAAAGCACCCTGCGGCGTCCCATCAGCACCGTCGATATGAAGGACAACGTCCGGTACCTGGCCTGGAAAACGGAAGACGCCGACGAGACGGTGCCCGAGTTGAAGGGAGAAGTTCGCGAGCGGGCCATCAAGCTGTGGAAACGCGGGGCCGGGCTGGAGTCCGCCGAAGGGAAAGCCCGCGCTCTGGCCATCGCCGCCGCCGAGAAGCTGGCCGAAGGAGCGCGCAAGGGCGAGCCGATCGCCGAGGCGGCCAAGTCGATCCCAGGGGCCAAGGTGATCACCCCGCCCGAGTTCAGTTGGCTGAGCGGTTCCACCGCCCTGGATCCGGCGATGCGGCAGTCGCAGCCGCCGCAGTTGAGCGAGATCGACGGCATCGACGAGCCCGGCACGGACTTCATGAAAACCGTCTTCTCGCTTTCCGATGGCGAGGTGGGCGTGGCTTTGAATCACCCGCAGACCACGGTGTACGTGGTGAAGGTGCTCAAGCACGACTGGAGTTCCACGGCGCTGTTCGATCGGTTCATGGTGGACATGTCGACCAAGCAGGCCACGATGAACTATCAACTCGGTCAATCCACCAGCCTGAAGTGGCAGGAACTCGCCCTGCGACTGTACAAAGATTTGCTGCGCGAATACGCCGTGACCTGGGAAATCCCCGAAGCCAAAGGGAGCCGCTAGCAGCGAAATTTGCCGAGCCCCCCCGAGCCACGGGTTTACCCCCGTGGAATTGAACCCGCTCAAAAAATCTGCAAAACTCAAGGGATCAAAACGCCTCTCAAACGGAGGAGCCCTTGTCATGGCGGACGAAGCGGAAGACACGGCGGCAGGCACTCAATCCATCGACACGCAGCCCGTCCCGACGGTCGGGATCGATCGGGCCGATGCCGGTCCAGGCCAATCGCTCGTGGCCGCCGGCGAAGTTGACCTGGATGCAATCCTCCAAGGCTTGGAAGCCGAGGATGGGGAATTGCCCGAAGCGGCGATTCTTGCCGCGCGCGGGCACTCCGCGGCGATCACGCCCAAGCTGATTGAGGCGATCGAGACTGCCACCGCCACGCTCCGTCGCGGCGAGCCGTTTGACGGCAACTTGCCGTTTTACGCCTTCTATTTGCTCGGCGAATTCCGCGCCACGGAAGCCTTGCCGGCGATTGTCGAGGCGCTGTCTCTTCCAGAAGTGGAACTGGAAATACTGCTTGGCGATGCCCTCACGATGGCCGGCTCTCGTGTACTCGCATACCTCGCGTCCGATCGGCAAGATGTCATCGACGCGTTGATCGACAACCGGCTGTTGTATGAGTATGTTCGCTGGGAGGCCGCCGGCTCGCTCAAATATCTCGTTCGCGATGGGCTGATAACGCGGGAGGCCGCCGTGGAGCGGCTGCGCTTTCATCTGCGTACGGCAATTGACAACTTTGATGAACCAGTGATTGGCTTTTTAGTGTGCGAACTTGATATCCTGTTTCCGGCTGAGGCAAAAGTGGAAATCGATGAGGCGTTTGATAAAGGCTTCGTCGAACAGGGATTGATCGACCGCGATTGTCTCGCTCGTACTTATGCGAAAGGCGAGGAGGGCGTGCGAGAATATTGGAAGCAACATGAGTATAGCGCGCACCTCGACATTCTTGAAGAATTTCGAGGTTGGAAAGGACATGACGATGGCGGTGAAGAGGAAGGTTTCCAGGAAAATCTAGTAGGAATCGACGATAAATTTGTCGACATCGACGATTTCGGCCTGCCAGAAATGGAAACAACCCTCCCTCCCCCGATCGACCAACCCATCCGCGCCGAGCGCCACCCCGGCCGCAACGATCCCTGCTCGTGCGGCAGCGGCAAGAAGTACAAGAAGTGCTGCGGAGCGCCGGGCAAGGCGAAGTAACAGAAGTTCGCGGCGTGCCGCGTCGCCAATGTGACTGGGCCGGCGCCGGTGGCAGATTCGGCACCTAGCGAACGGCCCAACCAACTCGCTATAATCCCCGCGGCGGGTTTGCGATGGAGCAACCTTGGGGCGTCTTGTCAGCCGTGCTTCATGCGCGGCCGCTTCGGGTGCTGCGTCGCCGTATGGCGCTCACACTTTGCCATCTTCAGAATCCATCACAGAACTGCCCGCCTCCCCGGAAATGACCATTTCCCCGGGGCACATGGGGCACCAGAGCTTCTGGTTGTGGGTCATGTGCCTGACCGGCGTCGATTATTTCAGCACGCTGGGGTACCAGCCCTCAATTGCCTTTCAATCCGTCGGCATCCTGGCCCCGCTGGCTACCGTGGTGTTGGTGCTGGTGACGCTCTTCGGCGCCCTGCCCGTGTACATCTACGTGGCCGGTAAATCGCCGCATGGCCGCGGCTCGATCGCGATGCTCGAAGCCCTGGTCCGCGGCTGGCGCGGCAAGGTGATGGTGCTGATTCTGCTGGGCTTTGCGGCCACGGACTTCGTCATCACAAAAACTCTCTCCGCCGCCGACGCCGCCGAGCACATCATCCACAATCCGGCGTTCAAGCAACTGCCGGAATGGATCCAGCAACAGGGCGAAGTCAAGCTACGGATCGTGCTGACGATGTTCCTGTTGATTTTGCTCGGGGCCATGTTCCTGCGCGGATTCAGCGAGGTCATTTGGGTGGCGGTGGTGATCGTCGGCGTCTATTTGGCGCTCAATCTGTTGATCATGGTCACAGGCATCTATCATCTGACCTCGCATCCGGCATTACTGTCGCGGTGGTGGGGGAACGTCACTACGGGGAACTGGTATTTTCATTCCGAGTTCGGCAAAGGAGGAAGTTGGTGGGTCATTCTGGCGATGTGCCTGCTGTATTTCCCCAAGCTGGCCCTGGGGCTCAGCGGATTTGAAACCGGCGTGGCGGTGATGCCGCTGGTGAAGGGAGATCCCAGCGACGATCCCAACCGGCCCGCCGTCCGCATCCGCAATACGCGAAAGTTACTGGTGACCGCCGCGGTGATCATGTCGCTGTTGCTGTTGAGTTCTTCGCTGATCACCTCGACGCTGATCGCGCCGGAAGTCCTGCAGGGGAATGGCCCCGCGGCCAACCGGGCCCTGGCCTACCTGGCCCACGGCGAAGGGCAGGAGCGAATCTGCTCCATCTTCGGCGAGAAATTCGGCACACTTTATGACGCCAGCACGGTGTTGATCCTGGGCTTTGCCGGAGCCAGCGCGATGGCCGGGCTGCTCAACGTGGTGCCGCAATACTTGCCCCGGTTCGGCATGGCGCCCGATTGGGTCGCCGTGGCCCGGCCGCTGGTCGGCCTGTTCACGCTGATCAACCTAGGCGTGACCTGGGTCTTCAAGGCGGACGTGGCGGCGCAGGGGGGCGCCTACGCCACCGGCGTGCTGGTGCTGATGTCGAGCGGCTGCGTCGCCACGGTGATTGCGCAGTATCGCGCGCGAAAGGACCGCGCTTGGCCGATTCGGGTCCCCTGGTTTTTTAGCATGGTGACGCTGGTCTTTTTCTACGTCACCGGGGCCAACATCATCGAGCGTCCCGACGGCATCAAAATCGCTAGTTTCTTTATTTTGGCGATCATCGTCTCGTCGTTCATCTCGCGCATCCGGCGCAGCACGGAAATGCGATTCGGCCACTTTGACTATTACGACGGCCACTCCAAGTTCCTCTGGGACAGCATGAAGCACCTGGAGTTCCCGGTGCTGGTGCCGCATCGCCCCGGCCGGCGCGAGTTGCTGGTCAAGGAAGAAAGCATTCGCGAACGGCACCGTCTTGGCCCCGATGTGCCAATTGTCTACATCGAGGCCAGGCTGGGAGACACCAGCGAGTTTTCGCACTCGCCGCTGGTGGAAGTGTCGACCACCGAAGGGCGGTTCGTCGTTACCGTGCATCGCTGCGCGTCGATCGCGCATGCAATTGCAGCGATTGCCCTGGAGCTATCGCAAGTCGGCGCGCCGCCGGAAATCCACTTTGGCTGGTCGGACGAAAGTCCCCTGGCAGCCAGCGCCGGCTTCTTCCTGTTCGGCGAAGGAAATGTCCCCTGGATGGTCCGCGAACTCATCCGCCGCGCCCAACCCGATCCCGACCGCCGCCCGCCGGTGATCATCGGGTAAGGAAGTAATGTAGCGTGGGTGCTTGCACCCACGCTCTTTCTCGACGCAAACTGGGTGATGGTTGGGTGCCTGGGGCAGAGCGCAGCGATGCCCCAGAATCAAACAGCCTGGCTTCACCGACTGGGGCTTCACTCCGCTACGCTACGTTCAGCCCCAGGCACCCACACGCCCCCGTTTTGCCTATCTCCGCGGCTTCAAAATCACCGTAGCCAGCGGCGGCAATGTTAGCTCAATCGTTGCTGGACGCCCGTGGCTGGGGGTCGGTTGGGCCATCACGCCCGGGTAATTGCCCGCGTTGCTGCCGGCGTAGTAGCCCGAATCGCTGGAGAAGATCTCTTCGTACCAGCACGCCTCGGGCACGCCCAGGCGATGGTTCGTCCGCACCACCGGCGTGAAGTTGCAGCACACCACCACATAGTCGCTGCGGTTCTTGGCGAAGCGGATGTAGCTGAGCGTGCAATCTTCGTAGTTGTGGCAGTCGATCCACTCGAAGCCGGCGGGCGTGAAGTCGTCTTCGTACAAGGCCGGTTCGTTGCGGTATACCTTGTTCAAATCGGCCACGCACTTTTGAATCCCCTGGTGCGACTCCCACTGCAGCAAGTCCCACTGCAAGTCGTTGTCGTGCGACCATTCAAACCACTGGCCGATGTCGCAGCCCATGAACAGCAGCTTCTTGCCCGGATGAGTCCACATGTAGCTGTACAGCAGCCGCAGGTTGGCAAACTTCTGCCACAGGTCCCCCGGCATCTGGCTGAGCAGCGAGCCCTTGCCGTGGACCACTTCATCGTGCGACAGCGGCAGGGTGAAGTTTTCCGTGAAGGCGTAGATCAGGCTGAACGTCAATTCGTCGTGATGATACTTGCGGTGGATCGGCTCGTGCCGCATGTACCGCAACGTGTCGTTCATCCAGCCCATGTTCCATTTGAGCGAGAAGCCCAGGCCGCCCAGGTACGTGGGCCGCGAGACGCCGCCGAACGCGGTCGACTCTTCGGCCACCGTCAGCACGCCCGGGTGGCGGACGTGGACCTGCTCGTTGAACTCCTTGAGCAGCGAAATGGCGGAGAGATTCTCGCGCCCGCCGTACTCGTTGGGAATCCACTCCCCTTCCTGGCGGCTGTAATCGAGGTATAGCATCGAGGCCACCGCGTCGACGCGCAACCCGTCGACGTGGTACTTGTCGAGCCAGAACAGGGCGTTGGACACCAGGAAGTTCCGCACTTCGCAGCGGCCGTAGTTGAAGATCATCGTTCCCCAGTCGGGATGCTCGCCCTGGCGGGGATCGGCGTGTTCGTACAGCGGCGTACCGTCGAAGCGTCGCAGGCCATGCCCGTCGCGGGGAAAATGCGCGGGGACCCAGTCGATGATCACGCCGATGCCGTTCTGGTGGCAGTGATCCACGAAGTACATGAAGTCCTGGGGCGTGCCGTACCGCGACGTGGCTGCGAAATAGCCCACCGTCTGGTAGCCCCAACTGCCGGTAAACGGATGCTCGGAGACCGGCAGCAATTGCAGATGCGTATAGCCCATCTTGTGGCAATAGTCCACCAACCGGTGGGCCAGCTCGCGATAACCCAGCCAGTGCGGCGGATAGGCGGATCGCTGCCAGCTACCCAAATGCACTTCATAGACCGACGTGGGCTGCGCCAGCGGATCGATCGTCCGCCGCCGCTCTAGCCAGGCGTCGTCTTTCCACAGGTAGTTATCAAGATCGGTGACGATCGACGCCGTGCGCGGCGGTAGCTCGGCGGCAAAGCCGTAAGGGTCTGACTTCTCGATCACCCCTTCATGTGTCTTCACTTGAAACTTGTACTGCGCCCCGGCCCGCAGTTCGGGGATGAACAGCTCCCACACGCCGGACGGCACCAATTTGCGCATCGGGTGGCAGCGGCCGTCCCACTTGTTGAAGTCGCCAATCACGCTGATCGCGCGGGCGTTGGGCGCCCACACGGCGAAGTTCACCCCTTCCACACCATCGACGGTGCGAAGCTGGGCCCCCATCCGGTTATAGACGTCCCAGTGCGTTCCCTCGCCGAACAGGTACAGGTCGTATTCGGACAACAGCGACGGGAAGGCATAGGGGTCGTGCATGATGGTCTCGCTGCCTTGGGGGTCAGCCACGCGGATTTGATAACGGCTGGGGGCGGGCGTTTCCGCCAACGGGCAAATCGCCTCATAGAGCCCGGCCGGGTGGATCTTCTTCATCTGCTGGGCCTTGGCGGCATCGGTGTGCAACACCCAGGCGCGATCGCCGTGAGGCAAGAACGCCCGCACCGCCACGGCCGGCCGCGAACCGTCCAGCACGCCGTGGGGCCCTAGCACCTCGCCCGGATTATCATGATAACCAGACACTAACGACGTAATGGCATCCAGCGTGGGCATGTGAATCCTTCTGTTGTCAATCGTACTTCTGGCCATTGGGCTTTGAGCCATTGATTCTCGTCCGGTCGCCTCAGGTAGTTACTTATTCCAGCCAGGGGCTCTTCATCAGCGGGGTGCCGAATTGAGCCAGTTGCCAGCCGATGTTCTGGCACGCCTCGCTTAACAATCGGTGGACTCGCACGCCGGCTCCGGTCGCCCGGTCGCCGAGGAAGTTGGGCCGAGGCACGCTGTTGGGCGCATCGCCTGCTGCGACGGGAACCGCAGGAGACGGAACCGCATGGGCGGCGTCGATCCGGAAATTGCGTCCTTCCACCTCGTGGAACGACAACGCCCGGTCGACCCGCTGCCAAAGGTCCGCGTTCTTGATCGGCACCATCACGCCGAAATTTTCCCACCGCCAGCCATTGTGCCGCCAATCCTCCAGCCCATACGATAAGCCGCGGCGGACATAGCGGCTGGGGGTGACCAGCGTCAGCCGCGAAGGCTCTTCCAGGGCCTCCAGGCCGCGGACCAGGGCCAGCAGGTCGAGCCGGTCGCCATCGACGCCGGACTCACGATCGCTGGCCTCCAGCAATGGACTGCCGTCATGAGCCTGAACCACGAATCGCCACAAGGGCTCGTCCCCCTGGACAGACTCGCTAAACAGCCGGACTCGTTGTACTGCCGATTGAACCATTTCCAGTTCCCTCGTTCCAGCTTCTCGACGTGCCGCCTTAGCAGGCCTTTTTGCACACTAACCGCTGAACCTCATGCAGGTTATGGCAAGATGTGGAGCATCGTTCCAGCCCCCTCGCCATACCATCCGGTCTTTCTTATCGGCAATCGCAACCTAGAACCGCTAGCTTTCCCATAAATAAGAATCGCATGCAGATTGCCCATCAACACAAGTATCGGCGGCGGTGCTGGTTAGACAGCGGTGATACCACGAGATGTTTTCAAACAGGAGGCAATGAATAAATGTCAGCCAAGCGGATTCTGATGTTGGTCGGCGACTTCGTGGAGGACTACGAAGTGATGGTCCCGTTCCAGATGCTGCTGATGGTGGGGCACCATGTGGACGCGGTCTGCCCGGATAAAGCGGCCGGCGAGAGCGTGGCCACGGCCATCCACGATTTTGAGGGCCAGCAAACCTACAGCGAAAAGCGAGGGCACAATTTTCGGCTTAATGCAACCTTCGCGGACGTCAAGCCCGAGACGTACGACGCCCTGGTGGTGCCGGGCGGCCGGTCGCCCGAGTATCTGCGACTGGAAGCCAGAGTGATCGAAATGGTGCGGCATTTCTCCACATCGAAAAAACCGATCGCCGCCATCTGCCACGGCCCGCAAGTGCTGGCCGCCGCGGGGGCGATCCAGGGTTTAGGCTGCACCGCCTACCCGGCCGTGCGACCAGAAGTGCAGGCAGCGGGGGGCAAATGGATCGAGTCGGCAGCGGGCCTGGATGATGCCCACGTAGATGGCAACTTGGTCACCGCCGCCGCGTGGCCGGCGCACCCGGCATGGATGCGGGCGTTTCTGAAGATGTTAGGGACGCCGGTGGGGGTATGAACAACACGACGGTTTTCACGCCACGAAAGCAATTTGGCGGGGCGGCGCTTTACCCTCCCCCGGCCCCCTCCCTTTAAGGGAGGGGGTACGCTCGTGAAGGAAACGCACTCAAGCTTCTTCTCCGTGCCTCCGCATCTCCGTGGTGAACAAAATCGTCACCAGCTCACCCTAGCTATACAGCGCCGTGATGAACTTCGTCAGCCCCGCGCGGTCCACTGCCGAGCGGTTGCCGACGATCGCCACGGCCATCGCGCCCACCGCATTGCCCACGAAGCCCAGCACGTCGGCCGGGGCGCCTTGGGCCATCAGCAGGGACGTGACGCCGAACACCGCATCGCCGGCCCCCATGCGGTCGGTGAACCGGTTGGCCCAGGCGGGGACTTCGACAAAACCCTCTTCGCGGTCGTAGCTGAGCATTCCCTGCTTGCCGCGGGTGATCATCACCTTGCGGCACTGCATCCGCTCGACCACCGCCTCGACAATGTGGTACAAGTCTTCCCGCTTCTGCCGGGCTTCCAGCCGGATTTCGTTCTCTGAGACGCACACGAAATCGGCCCGCGGATACTTGGACACCGTGTTGAAACCGTGGTTGCCGGCGTTCGCCTGCGTGTTCACCGCCAGGCAGCGGGCGTGGCGGCACAGCGTTTGAACCACGGGGGGCTCAATCATCCCATGCCCATAGTCGGTGGCGATCACCAGGTCGAACTCCGGCAGAATCCGCTCCAACTCTTCGCACAGACGCTGCGTGTTCGCCACGCCGTCCTGGTCGTCCTTCATCAAGTAGACTTCAAAGATCTTTTGGAACGGATAGTTCTCGATGAACCGCTGCTTGACGATCGTCGGCGCGCCGCGCATCATCAGGAACGTCGGGTCGACCGTCGGGTTGAGCTTCTCCCGCAAAAACTCCTCCTGTGGGTTTTCGTCTCCCAGGTAGCTGATCAGCTTCACGTTGTCGGTGAACGACGCCACGTGGTTGGCCACCGCCAGGATGCCGCCGGCGAACTTTTCGCTCGTGCCGAGCCGCACCGCCAGGATCGGCTCTTTGCCCGATTTGCCGAGCGTCTCGCAGTAGTGGTATTGGTCGATGATCGACTCCCCCAGCACCAGCACCTTCAGCTTGCGGGCACCATCGAAGTAATCCATGATCTCCTGCCGCGGGTGGCGCTCGGCGAACTCCGCGACAAAGTCACTAGCCTCTTTGGCCAGCACCGGCATGTGACGATTGATCAGCGCCGACGAACTGAACGTCAGGTCGTCGGTAAACACGATTTCACCGCCGACGCTGCGGACCGCCTCTTCCTCCAGCGTGATGCCGCCGGTCACGTCCTGGCTGGCATTGCGATAGTCAGAGCCTTTGACGTAGTACCGGGGCTTGAGCAGCTTGATGGTGTCGGTCGCCTGCGGCCATTGGTTGATGGCCACATAATCGACGCACGCCAGGCTGGCCACCATCTCGGCCCGCAACGTCTGCTCGAAGGCGGGCCGCAGCGGGCCTTTGTTGACCCATTGATCGGGCGTGAGCGTGACGATCAGCACGTCGCCGTGGCGGCGGGCGCTTTCGAGGTGCCGGATGTGCCCGACGTGCAGCAGGTCAAACACGCCATGACAATGGACGATGGTTTTGCCCTGCTCGCGCAACTCGGCCGAGACCGCGGCCAATTCGTCGAGTTCCTTGATCTTTCCGCTGGCGGCGACTGATTCTCGTCTCATGGATCGTTCATTCCTGCTCAATGGTGCCTGCCCAGGCCCTGTCGTTAATAAGCAACTCGTATTGGGTGCCTGGGGCTGAGCCTTGGCGAAGCCCCAGAGTTTTAGGTCTAACTAGTTCTGGGGCATCGCTGCGCTCTGCCGCCAGCCACCTGATGCTCTTATTCTAATGTGAAACGCCTCGCACTTTCACCGGTCTAAATAGGCAAACCAGTCCCGCGTCGCCACGGCGATCGACTGCTCGTCCCACACCGGGGCGTCCTGCCACAGGCCGATGTTTTCGAGCATGATCCGCACCCCGTCGGCAAACGGCACCTTCGCTCGCCAGCCGAGCAGCCGCTCGATCCGCGATACGTCGGCGAACGTGCAATCCGGTTCGCCCGGCCGCTTGGGGACGTGGACCACCGGCCCGCCGAGCAGCTCGACCAGCAGATTCACGCTGTACGTTGAACCCGATCCGACGTTAAAGACTTCGCCGCTGAGGTTCGATTCGGCCGCCGCGACAAACGCGTCGGCCACGTCGGTGACGAATGTAAAGTCTCGTGTCTGCGTGCCGTCCCCCACCACCGTGAACGGCTTGCCCGCGAGCTTTTGCGCCAGGAACACGCCGAACACCGCGCCGTATGCCCCGCTCGTGCGCGACCGGGGCCCATATACGTTAAACAATCGCAGCGACACGGCCGGCAGTTGGTAGGTGGCGGCCCAGTGCATGACGTACTGTTCGCCTAAATACTTCGTCAGGGCGTAGGGATACATGGGTCGGGCCGGGGCCGACTCGGGTGTCGGAACAACATCCGGCAGGCCATAGCACGATGACGACGCGGCATAGACCAACCGCTCGACGCCTGAGAGCCGTGCCGCCTCCAGCACCGCCGCTGTGCCCGAAACATTCGCCGCATGATAGCGCAGCGGCTGTTGGATCGACGGCACGATGTCGGCCAGGCCGGCTAGATGGAATACCCATTGGGCGCCTGCAAACTCCGGCTTGATCGCATCGAAATCCGCCACGTCGGCATGGCAAATCTTCACGCGATCGCGGACCTGCGCCAGATTCTCGGGGCGGCCGGTCGACAGATTGTCGATCACGGTCACTTGATGGCCGTCGCGCGCCAAGCGATCCACCAGATGGCTGCCGATGAAGCCGGCCCCGCCCGTCACAATTGCGCGTTTTGGCCCGCTGGCCGGCACCATCGGTTCGTTCATGCAACTTTTTGGCCGGCCCGCGGCGACTTCCGTTAAGATTGCAGCTTTAAATGAAATTGATGTGCTGCGGCGTGCTGCCCGCGGGTACTTCCGGCACGAGCCGCCCCTTTTTGTACTCGTCGAGATACTCGTTCACTTTGTGCTGCAGGCACAACGAGCCGCACATCGTTTGGGCGTTGAACTCAGGAGAAGCCAACTGGTTGACGATCTCCCAATAGCGGTCCCCCAGGATAATATCGCGGAATCGCTCCTCGACGATGTTGCCCGCGTGAAATCGCTTGTACCGCTCGTTAAACAACATCCCACACGGCGCGATCAAACCCGAGCCGGAAATCTGCAGCATGAACGGCGGGCCATAGCAGCGCTGGTAGCTCCGCTTGTTCCCCTGCTCGATCTTCGACCATTTGACGACCACCTGGTATTGCTCGTCCGACAGGGCTTCGGCCTGGCGCAGCAGGTCGAACAGGTCGGCGTACTTGCTGTAGTCCACGCCCAGGCTGCCGTCTTCGTCGTCGGAGCAGTGCTTGATCACGGCGTAGTCCGGGCGCAATTCGCGGCCCAGTTCGGCAAACGGTAAGATTTGATCCGCGTCTTGCGGCATCAGCACCATTTGCAGGCCGATCGTCACGCCCAAGCCCTGGGTGCGCTTGATGTCGACCATGTCGCGCACGTTCTGCACCACGCGGTCGAACGCCTCGGGTTTGCAGCCCATGATTTGGGCGTAGCGGTCGCGGGTGCCGGCGCTGAAGTTCACGCGCAGGTACGTCAGATACGGCAGCACTTCTTCCAGCTTGCGGCGGTTAAAAATAAACGCGTTGGTGCCGCTGGCCATGGAGATGCCCAGCTCCGCGCCACGCTTGATCATCGGCATGTAGGCGGGCGACAGGGTGCTCTCGCCGTCGGACACCAGGCTGATGCCACGGACGCCCAGCTCGGCACAGTCATCGAGAAAGCGATACGCCACGTCGGTGGTGATCGTCTCGCGATCGTTTTCCTGCAGCGTGGCGTAGCAGAAGCCGCAGGCGTAGTTGCAGGCCCGCGTCAGCGCCATGTCGATGGTAATCGGCGCGATCCGCTCGCCCCGCTCCCACGCTCGGACGCGATCCAGATGCCAGCCGATCTTGGTCCCATCCAGAATCAGCCGCTCGTTGAGTTCCGACGCCACCCCCTGGCCAGGATTGTCCGGCTTGCGGTTCGACAGGTTTGCATCAAGGGAGATCATCGTTTACCACGCCGAGGACAAAGATCGCGGACCGACGAAGTCACCATTCGGAATCAGCATACAAGGGCGAGTGCCACTCGGTTGATTATACGGGGTTCCAGCCTGCATTGCACCTATTTTTTGCCCCAGCAGTCGTTCGGACTTTGGACTGATGCGCTATTGATGGATTTGCCGGCGGGCCCCCTCGCTTGCGCTTCGGGCTAGTGAGTTTGCTGGTTGGGCCTACTTTTCCCGCTTATTTCTTCTGCTCGGGCATCCGCAGGATATTCGCGTCTGCGCGAATTTGAGCCATCACCTGCAGACTGGGCTCCACTCGCTCACGCAGGGCCGCCTCCAATTGGGCCAGCACGACCTGCTTCTGGTGACTCGTCAATTCCGACGTGAACCCGACCACCACCCGCTTCAATCCATCCATTCGCACCAATTTTACGTCCGCCTCGTCACCGCCCTTCGGCAACACCGCGGCGATCGCCTCGCACCGCTCCTCGGGCGAAAGCTTTATCCAAGTGGGACTGGCGGGCCGGTCGAAAAAGTTTCTGGTCGCGGAATAACCCGTGCGGGTGCGGTACTCGCTGAGCAGCTTGCGCACGATTTGCTGCGGAAGCTGAAACGCCGGATCCGCATTCTCGGGTGTGACGACCCCGACCACCGGCGGCGGGGCTTTTTTGTCGCGCAGGGCGTGCTCGATCGCAATCGTGGCGTGGTCGGCCGCCTCTTGAATGGGCCGGCCTTCGATAGTATGGCAGAGCATCTCCAGCAAGCCCCGCTCGATCGCCGTGCCGGTGCCTGCAAAACCGGCTTGTTTGACCACCGTGTTTTTCGTGTCGACCGACGCTGACAATTCCCAGTCGCCTAGCTGCACCGTCACATGCTCCTGCCCGGCCGCCGCTTCGGGTTGGCGCTCGTGCTGCACGTCTGTTAACACTTTGCTCAGTGCGTCGCGGTAACAAGGGTGAATCGAATCGCGGGAGGTTGCCGTACTGGCCACTTGCCCTGCTGCCGCTCCTGGCTCTGGCCGATCTGTTGAGGCAGGCCGCTCCGGCATCGCGGTCGCAGGCGTTTCGACGGTCGGCGCTGGTCGCGCCGCATCCTTCAGCGCGTCGAGCGAGAACTCCCACTCGCCGCCGTCGGCCATTCCGTCGGGCATTCCACTGCGAGGCGACGCTCCGAGCGTGGTTTTCACCTGCGCCAAATCGATTGCACCGGCCGTCGCCTGCGACATGGCGACCGTCAATTGCTCATAGCCCGCTTCGCGCGCCAGTTGAATCAGCTCGATCAGGTTCTCGGTGGGATCGTCGTGCGGCACCCAGGCGTCGAGAAACCCGTGCGACTCGGCCGCCTTGAACCCGCGCAGGTTGACCTGGAGATTATCCAGGTATTCCCGCACGAGGCGGTCAAAGTCGAGGCGGACGTGGGTGGTGGATGGATCGCTCATTGCCGAATAACAGGGCAGCCTATTTAACACGGAGACACGGAGGCACGGAGGAGGAAATCCCAATGTCTAAATCCCAATGTCCAATTAAAGAGTTGCGTACTTCTTATTGGACATTGGGATTTGGTCATTGGTCATTAAGTTTCATTTACCACCGTAGAATTGCCGCACGCATTTAATCGCATATCCCACCTCATCGTCGGTCAGATGCTGATGAACCGGCAGCGTGATGATGCACTTGGCGTCGCGTTCGCTGACCGGGAAGTCGCCAGCTTTGTAGCCCAGTTCGGTCGCCGCCGGTTGTAGATGCACCGGAATCGGGTAGTGGACTTTGGCCTCG
>JAIOQB010000522.1 GCA_021413585.1 Planctomycetia bacterium | reverse complement strand
CGCGGCCTGCTCGGAAAAAAGCCGATCTTCGGCATCTGCCTCGGACACCAACTCCTTTCCCTGGCGTGCGGCGCCAAGACGTACAAGCTCAAGTTCGGCCACCGCGGCGCGAACCAGCCGGTGCAGGACCTCGCCACCGGCACGGTGGAAATCACCTCACAGAACCACGGCTTCGCCGTCGACCGGGCGTCATTGCCGGCCGAGCTGGAAGTGACCCACGTCAACCTCAATGACCAGACGATCGAAGGTGTTCGCCATCGTAGCCTGCCCGCGTTCAGCGTGCAGTATCACCCCGAAGCTTCGGCCGGGCCGCACGACAGCAGCTATCTTTTTGAGCGGTTTCGGCAGTTGATAGAGACGGCGTGAACTTTCCAAGCGTGGCCCCGCGCCGCGTGACTTCAGCGCGGCGCAGCCTGAACGATGAATACTAATCCGTATCAATCGGCAGGTGACGTCGGCCACGTCGAATTGCATCGTGTCCCCGCCCGCGCCTGGGTGGTTGTCTTCGCCGGCACCGCGGTGAATCTGTGTCTGGGCATTCTCTACGCCTGGAGCATCTGGAAGCGCAACCTCGTCGGCTCGCCGTTGCATCCCGCCGGCTCGGTCATGACTGGGATCAACGCGGGCTGGGCGTATCTGACCGACGCGCAGGCCACCTGGGCCTACGTGATCTGCGGGTTCACCTTCGCCCTGTTTATGATTCCGGGCGGCGTGGTGCAGGATCGGTTTGGACCGCGCGTCGGCGCCACGCTCAGCGGGCTGCTGCTAGGTGCCGGCTGCTTGATGGTGGGGCTGCTGAAAAGCTACTGGGGGCTGCTCGTCGGCTTCGGCCTGCTCGGCGGCATCGGCATGGGCTTGGGCTACGCCGCCGCCACGCCAGCGGCAGTGCGCTGGTTCGGCCCGCATCGCCGGGGGCTGGTGGTGGGACTCGTGGTCGGCGGGTACGGCGGCGCAGCGATTTACATTTCGCCGCTGGCCGAATGGATCATCGCGCAATACGGCATTTCCGGCAGCTTCATCGGGCTGGGCATTCTGTTTGCCGTGGTGATCGTCTCCGCCGCGCAGTTGCTCTCGTGGCCGCCCGCGGGCTACATCCCACCTGGGCCGGTTAGGTCTCTCGGCGTGGCGGCAAACGAGCGGGCCGCCACGATCACCTCGCGGGACTGGACGGTCGGGTCGATGCTGCGGACGTGGCAGTTCTACGCCCTGGTGGTGCTGTTCATCGGCTCGGCCCAGTCGGGGCTGCTGGTTATCGCCAACGCGGCGCCGATGCTCAAGACCACGTCGGCAGCGATTCCGTTTCTGGCCCGCAACGCGTGGCTGCTCGCCTCGTTCAGCGGCCTGATCAACGCCTCCGGCCGCGTGGGGACCGGCCTGTATTCCGACAGCGTTGGGCGGACCAACGCATACCTGATCAACGGCGCCGTGTCGGCCGTTTGCCTGGCGCTGACGCCCGCGATCATGCGCTCGGGGAATGTCTGGCTGCTGTTCCTGGCCGTGGCTATCGCCACCTGGCAATACGGCGGCGGACTGTCACTGATGCCCGCGATGACCGCCGACTTCTTCGGCTCGAAAGACCTGGGTTTCAAATACGGCCTGGTGTTCATCGGCTGGGGCATCGCGTTCTTCGTGCCGCAACTGGCCGGGTATGTGAAAGACGTCACCGGCAGCTTGGACTATGCGTTCTACTTTTCCAGCGGGCTGCTGGTGGCGACAGTGGTTTTGAGTTTAGTGGTACGCAAGCCGAAGTGAGATTCACTTGGTCCGCAGGCTTTCCAACAACCACTCGCTGGCCCGCTCAACGTAAGGGTCTTTCTTGTACGGCACGCTGGCCGCAATCGCATCCTTCGCCGATTTGGCGATGTCTCCTAGCGAAATCAGGGCGTTAAGTGCCAACAACGAATCACTGTGGGCGACCGAATCGACCAGCGAGGCCAGTCCTTCTTTCTCGTGCCCCGTACGGCACAGGGCCTCAGCCGCCACCACCCGAACGGCGGGCGATTCGTCCTTCAGAAGTTTGCGCAGCGGTTCAAAAGTGGCTACGGCGGCCGGTTGGTTCTGAATGCAAATACCGGTGGCTCCCCAGTATCGAATCACGGCGTCAGGGTCGGCCATCAGTTCAACCAGCTTCGCCGTGGCCTCGCGGTCGCGGCGCGATGCCAGATCGGCCGCGTCGATAATCCGTGCGAGCGGATAGCGGGCGTCGTCCTGGGCGAACTCGCGTGCCGTCGTGCCAACGGTGCGCCGCACCATCTCCGATTCGGGCATGAAACCGGTGTCGCGATTGGCCAGCAATTGCTGTCGCATGGCTTGCCGCATTCGCTCAACCACTGGCCGATGGTCAGCGTCATCCGCCAGGTTCTTCACTTCATACGGATCGGCTAGTTCGTCGTACAACTCCTCCGACGGCTTCGGCAGCCAGAAAGCGCTTTGGGCCGCATTGCACTTGCCAGCCTTGAACGCCTGCTCCCACGACCGCGTCGCGGGCATCTTCCACAAATAATCGACATGCTGCCCGCAGGGGCGGTGCGGCATGTAATTGCGGATATAGCGATACTGCTTGTCGCGCAGTGTGTAGCTCAGATCGTACGTTTCGTCCATCCGGCCGCGGAAGCCAAACACCGCATCGCACGGCTCGGCCGACTTCGGCCCAAGAAACGCACGTCCCTGGAACTGCTGCGGAATCTCCGCCCCGGTAAGGCTGCACAGGCTCGGCGGCAAATCGACAAAGCTCACCAACCGATCGAGCCGGCTCCCCGGCGGCGCGGGGGCAAGATTCTGGAAATTACGGCCGAATCGCACGATCAGCGGCACATGCAAACCCGAGTCGTACACAAACCGCTTGCTCCGCGGCAGAATTCCGCCATGGTCGGAGTAGTAAAACACGATCGTGTCGTCGGCCAACCCGTCGCGCTGAAGCTTCGCCAGCACGGACCCCATTTGGGCGTCCATTTTGGTGATTTGGTGGTAATACTCCACCCAATTGCTGCGGATCTCGGGCGTGTCCGGATGATACGGAGGCAGCGTGAATGGCTTCTTGAGATATTCCGGATGGACGCGGCTCCCATGCAGGCAGCTTTCGTGCGTGGTGTTGTTGTTGAGCACGAGCATCCACGGCTTGCCTCGCGGTGCATCGTGCCAAGAATTTCCTTTGTCCCAGCGGGCTTTGTCATTGCTTCGCATATCATTGCCGCGAATGTTGTAATCGGTCTTGTCGGGATTCATGCAGTAGTAACCCGCGTCGCGCAGCGACTCGTTGAAGAACTTCACGCTTGGCGGGATCGGGTAGCGGCTGCGCATATGCAGCGTGCCGAGCGACGAACCGTACATGCCGGTGATCAGCGTCGTTCGAGACGCCGCGCAGACCGGCGCGTTGGCGAACGCATTGCGGTACTGCACTCCCTCCGCCGCAAGCTTGTCGAGGCTCGGCGTGTGGGCAAACTTGTCGCCATAGCATCCCAGAAGCGGGTCGTTGTCCTCGCTGACCAGCCACAGAATGTTGGGCCGCTTGGGCTTTGGTGGCTCACCCGAATCGGCCGCTTCGGCAATACCCAGGCTGAACGACACGAACAACACCGCCACGATTGAGGCCTTAATCCATCGCATCGCTAAGCCTTTCATTCGTGTGAGCGGTTCGGCGCTAGCCGCCGGTCCTCAAGTTACACCGAGTCAACGTTAAGACCGGTGGCTAGCGCCATTCCGCTCACAATTAACCCGACGCGGAAATCGGCTTCAAATCGGCCCGCTGCACTTCGTATGTCGTATTAAACGCCAGCGCCTGCGGATCGGGCTCAACTCCCCAGCGGCGGCACGCTTCTCGATACAACTCAGGCCACCAGTTGCGGTGCTCGGTCAAACCTTCGTCGAGATAGCGGCGCCAGTGGGAGACGACTCGACTCCAACACGCGTCGCCGTAATCCTTCGCCTGCTGGCTGTTGCGAAAATCCTCGACATACCACCGGCGGCCGATCTGCGAGTGGAGCACTTCGTCGGCCCAATCGAAATCCTGAAACAAGGCCGACAGTGGATCGCCCGATTCTTCGCCCACCTCGAATTCAAATCGCTTGCCGTTGCGCGGCATCAGGCCTTGCTCGATGAAGTACAGCACGGCGTGCCGCTCCACCGGCGTGAGCTGCGTGTTGAGATTCAGCGACCAGGTGAAGTTGATCGGAACCTTCCGCCAGTCGATGCCCGCGGCGGTAAAACCCACCTCGCCCATGATGGCGTGCCGCGCTTCGTCCCACAGTTGCCGCGTCATGGCGCGGTAAAACTCCCACGGCTTGCCGCTGGTTTGATGGATTATGCTGGCCATCATCTCGGGCACGTCGATCTCGCGCAGCCGCTTGTAGAACATCATCAGCGTCTTGTCGCGGGCGGAAAACCGTGGGTCGTACAAGAACGCCTCGGGATTCACCCCCGCGTTGTACGAGTCGACAAACCGCTCGTCGCGCCGCGGCACCAGGTCGAACTGGAACGGCGTGGCGGAGAACTGCGCGACAGGCAATGCATCGCTGGTGGCTGAAGATCCGTCGAGTCCGCCGGCCGCTTCCATCGCTGCGACTAACAGCTCAACCCATTTGCTGCGCTGATCGCGAGCGGCATCGTCAACCAGCGCCGCCACGGCCTGCCGGCCAAACGCGGCCATGTCCTCCAACTCCAGTAGTGCAAATCGCAGCAGGCGACGGCTCGGCGCGTCGCACAACGGATGGCTTTCCGCGCGGTATTTGTCCATCGCCCCAATCAACTCCGGCACCGCGATGCCGTACAGTCCCAGCACCAGCGTGCCGGTATCCGGCGCGGCGCGGATCTCGTCAAAGTACAACGCCAGCGCAGGGTGCGGCACCTCGTCGAGCCCCAGCGGCGGCTCGCGCATCTCCGCCACGCGGCCCGCCAGCGCGGTGGCGTGCTCCGCCGCCAGATGGGCGTGCAGGCTCAGCGCGGTTTTCAATTCGTAAATCGGCTCGGCCGTCAGCCGGGCAATGCAGATCTCGTGCAGCCGTTTTAGAGCATAGTGAAACCGTTTGAGCCGGCCGACGCACTGGCCCACGCCCAACCCCTGGCGATGCGCCTCCGCCATGCTGCACAGGCCGGCGATCGGCGGCAGGCCGCGATAGGTTTCGTATTCTTGCGTACGCTCGGTTGCACTCATGAAAGCTCCTTACCGATAGGGCCGTCGGACGCGGCGTCCGTACATCGCGTGAACAGTTCGGCGCTAGTACCGCAAACTCTAAGTTCGTTCCTACCAAGAGGAGAACTTGTCTATTTTTTGCTGGCTTAGCTCTAACTTAACATGCGACAGAAATTGCTGGAGGCAAATAAGCCCTTCCAAGGTTTGATGAGGAATCTCACCCACCAAACCAAGCAAGGGCAATGTCTGGCAAGGCAGCGAAGGTCCGACTGACGACATGCATTCAGGAGGTATTACGACAATTGCCCCTTGGTGGGAATGAAATTGTAATTTGCGCGACTAGCGCCATTCCGCTCACTAGCCCGAAGCGCAAGCGAGAGGGCATCGCTTTCCTTCCCTCGCTGCCGCGTCGGGCAAGTGACCCTGTTATTCGCGCTACGTGCCTGGATCATTCGGCGCCGCCTCGAGGTTCGCCGTTTGCGATACGGCCTTGGCCGCTTCCTCCGCCGGCCGAAAGGCGAACACAAAATACACCGCGGCCACCAGCAAGGCGAACGCCACCAGGTGATTCCAACGCAGCCGTTCGCCCATGTAGGTCACCACGAACACGCTGAACACTACCAGCGTGATGATTTCCTGCATCACCTTGAGCTGCGTGGTGCTGAAGTGGTATTCGGTCTGCCCGATCCGGTTACCGGGCACCTGAAAGCAATATTCAAAGAATGCCACGCCCCAACTCGCCAGGATGACCAGCCATAGCGACCGATTGGTGTATTTCAGATGCCCATACCAGGCGAACGTCATGAACACGTTGGAAATGGTCAGCAATAGGATGGTGCGCATCGGTGGGGCCTCGGCGAAGTGGCGTGGAGGTGTGGCGCGGGGGTGCGGCCGTGCCGACATGGGCGCGGCCGGCTGAGAAAACAGCCTACCGCCGCCGCCAAGAGGTAACAAGATCAGGCCTGGGAAGAACCAGAAACATCGTCCCTGGTTTTCGCCCTTTCCGTGTGCCACTGGCTTTGCCAGTGCCTGGCAGCACGAGTAAGCATGTCCATCGAATCAATCCACAGTGCAGTTGACGTTGCCGGCGAGCGGTCGCCATGATGGACATTGGCCTCAGCCGCAATTCAACGCAGCAGAAACACCATGCATCAGCAACATAAGTTCGTCGGTTTCGCAGCCGCGCTGACCTTCGCGATTGCCGCGACGTTCGCACCGTTGGCCCACTCCGCCGACGACCTGCTCCGCCAGATGCAGGCCGACGCGGTCGCCACCGGCAAGGCAACCTGGGGCCACTGGGGCCCGGTGCCCGACCGCTACTCGTCCTACACCAACCACACGAACCGGCTCGTGCCGATTTACACGTTCGGCGCCAAACTGGCGCCGTATCAGGGAACTCACGTCATCTATCGCGAGCCCAAGCTCATCGAGCGGCTCTATGGTCAGCTTCCCTCCGGCACGCTCAGCCCGTCGGCTGACTATCTGGACGAAACGGACGTCTTCTACCTGCAGCGCGCGGCGCTCGAGGCGGGGAAAAAGTACATCGTGCTGGTGATCTTCGACGGCCTGGATTGGGACACCACGCGGGCGGCGGCCACGTACGTCAATGGTCGCGTTGCGTACGACGTGGGGCGCGGCACGGGGCTGGCGTTTCAGGACTATCGAAAAGCGTCACCAGAGTTCGGCTACATGGTGACCAGCCCTTACTGCGATGAGGCCCAAACGGACGTCAATGCGCAAACGATCATCGCGGCCGGCTCGTTGCGCGGCGGATATGATCCGCGGCTGGGAGGGGCGGCACCCTGGCTCCGCCCCGAAGATCCCACGTATCTGATGGGACAGCACGCCATCGGACAAAGCCGCGTCCATGCCTTCACCGATTCCGCGGCGGGGGCCACGTCGATGACCTGCGGCATCAAGACGTACAACGACGCCATCAACGTCGATCCGCGCGGCCGGAAATACAAAACGATCGCCATGTACGCGCAGGCCAAAGGGTATCGAGTCGGCGCGGTGACCAGCGTGCCGATCAGCGACGCCACGCCGGCCGCCACGATGGCCCACAATGTGTCGCGGGCCGACTATCAGGACATCGCTCGCGATCTGCTGGGGCTGCCGTCCGTGTCGCACAAGACCGAGCCGCTCTCAGGGCTGGACGTGCTGGTTGGCGCCGGCTGGGGGGCAATTCGCGCGGCGTCGGAAGAGCAAGGGACCAACTTCGCTCCGGGCAACCCGTATCTGGCCGACGCCGACCGGCGGGCGGTCGACGTGAAAAACGGCGGCAAATATCGGGTCGTCGAACGGCAATCGGGCATCAACGGCACGGCGGCGCTTCGTCAGGCTGCGGATGGCGCGGCGGCCAAAGGTCAGCGGTTGCTCGGATTCTTTGGCACCACCTACGGCCACCTGCCGTATGAAACGGCCGACGGCCGCTTTGACCCGGCACCGAGCGTCGGTGCGCCCGCCGAACGCTACTTGCCCGCCGATGTCAGCGAAAATCCGCGCCTAAAAGACATGACCAGCGCAGCGCTGACCGTCCTCTCCGCCGGCGACCGGCCGTTCTGGCTGATGATCGAAGCGGGCGACGTCGACTGGGCTAACCACGCCAACAACATCGACAACTCGATCGGCGCCATCCGCAGCGGCGACGACGCCTTCCGCACCGTCGTCGAGTGGATCGAAAAGCGCAACGCCTGGGACGACGCGGCGGTGATCGTCACTTCAGATCATGGGCATTACTTTGTGTTGACGGACCCGCAAGCGGTGGCGGGGGCGAGGCCGTGAACTGCGATGCAAGCTAGGGATTGCACATTACGGCGACTACGTTCAAAAATAGCGGATTTAAATAGGGTCTAAAGCCGCGAAGAGAATCGAAAGGCATGTCGGCCATTACACCCGAAGAGTTCAAGGCTCGGTTAATCGAAAATATGCCTGAGTTGCCACCGGAATTATGGAAACGCATGAGCGAATTTATTCGATTCCCAGAACCACTCGTTCAGCGACTGAATATTAGCCAGTCAGATAAGGCGATTCTGTCCGTTTCAGGATTGCCCCGGAACGCGTCTCCGTTCCTTACTTTCGGATTGTCATCGGACGATAACGTGCAACCCCTCAGCAATACTGGTGGGGTGCCTGAGTTGTCGAGCCGATATCGGATGATCGGCAACAACGGTTCAGGTGACACGATTTGTATTGATGAGGCAGATCATGGGTCGATTGTTTGCCTGAATCATGACTTTAATATGCAACGTGACTTTATGAATTCGAGTATCACAGCTCTGGCAGAATGCTTATGTGCTTTTGCGCGATTCATGAAATGCAAAGATGCAGATGCGTGCAGGCGCGAATTTAGAGACGCTGATCCGGCGGCCATGACCTCCGGAGCTTTTTGGCCCCGCGAGATTGAAAGTGTTGAGCAGAAATTATAGGAAGCTTACTTTGAAACTGCATTATCGCCCGTCGACCTCTCACTCCTCCGCCATCCCCTCCAACCTCCTCCCCGCCCGAAACAGCCCCCAGCCGAGGACGGCCACCATCAGCGTGATCGCGCCTCCCATGAAGTACCAACTGTTCAAGAACGACGGCTCTGTTGGGGGCGGATCCTTCTTGAAGCTGGGATTGTTTTCCCATGAGCCGAGCAGGCTCGCCATGGCGGCGCGATCCTCGCCGCGCAAGGCCCCCAACACGGCGGCCGCATCGTATCGCGGCGCGGCGGCGCTGGGGGAGCCGTAGTAGACGCGATACGTCTTGCCCGCTTCCGCCAGAAACACCACGCGATACACGGGCCCTTCCGCCAACGCCCCCTGAAACTCCAGCGGCGGATTGTCTTCGTTGTCGATGACGATTCGATATTCCGCGTGCCGCTGCTCGGGCAACGCAATCTTCAACTGCTCGCGATGGTCGCCGCGAAAGTTAAAGTTCCACACGTCCGCCTGGCCGATCGGCTGCCATTCAATGGAGACTTTTGTTTCGCCCCGGTCCATCGTCTCGTGCCGAATCGGTATCTCCACCACCGCGTGGCGATAAAAGTTGTGGGCGGTCGTCTGCAGCGTCAGGCTAGTGAGCGGCTCGCGGCGCGTGCGAACGTGAACGATCGTTTGCTTGTTCTTTGCGTTCTGCTCCAGATTGAAATCGCTCACGGGAAACGCAGCGACTTTCGGTATCGACGCCCGACGCTCCATCACGGTGTGCCAGGTGGTGATGCGGTCGATGCGGAGTGGTCGGCGCTCGACCTCGGTTTGCTCGACCCGCTGCTCCTCCTTGCCTGCACGAAACGTGCGGGCCAATTGCTTGTAGGGAAACTCCTTCTCGTCCGTCACGTTGGCAATCGACACCTTGAACTGGCGAAACGAATTCTTAGGCAGCGCCAGGGCATGCTCCCGGACGTCAATGTACCGCGAATAGTCAAAGATCATGCCGTCGGTCACCAGCGTGGTCCAGGTTTTTCCGTCGTTCGAGCCGGAAATCTGCACCTTGCGGACAAAGTCGGTCAGCGGCGTGGCGAACGAAAACCCTTCGGCTGCCGGGGCATCGTTAGGCAACCGCAGCCGGATGTCGATCGCGCCATCGTGTTCGTCGAGTGAGACGATGTCCACCGTGCCCGTCTGGCGGACCTGCTCGTCGCGCGTTTCGACCACCCTTTCGATCTGGTACGGAGCCTGCGTGCCGGCCGCATCGAGCACGCGCAGGTCGGGCAGGCCGTCGCGCGTGGCGCCGTAAACCTCGCTGTCCAGTCGAACGCCGACGATCTCGTCACGCTGCAAAAAATCACCCAGGTCGGCCCGGTCGCCCCCCAAGATGATTGGCTTGACGAAGCGGTACCGGGCAGATTCCTGAGCCGTCGCCGGGCACACCCCGGCCAGTAGCGTCAGCGTCGTAAGAGATGCCGCATATAGGATTGAACGTGTCATGATTTTTCCTCCTGGGACGCAACCTTCGTGAGGAAGGAGTGCCGGTATTTCAAGTAAATGAACGAGGCGGACAGGACTAAAATGCCCAGGATCATGAACGCCACGATCCGGGAAAGTTGCCCCAGCCGTTCCAGGTCGGAAAAGAACACTTTGCCCGCCACAATGGTGAATAAAATCAGGGCCGCGTATCGCAGCGCGCGTCGATCTTGCCATATGCCCGGCAGCAGCATCCCCAGGGCGAATAGCGTCCACAAGATCGACACCCCACCGGTCCGCAACTCTGGCACGTAGTGATACAAGAACGTGTTGACCTCCAGTGTCAGGAAAATAAACAGCAGCGACAGCGCCGCCCAGCCGAACACCGGTCCCACCGGCTCCTCTCCCGCGGCCCCCTTCAACAACCGATAGCCAAAATAGAGCATGGCGATCATGGCGCCGAAGTCCAGCAGCCGCATTGAGCTATCGAGGAAGGAGTAATCGTCGGCCATGTAGCGCATCATCTCGCTGGCGTGCCAGCTCGGCAGGTCGAAGAAGAACAGCTTGCCGACCATGCCGCAGGCGAACACGACCAACACCGCCAGCACCGCCGTATTGGGTCGCGAGCGGTATTCACTCAACAGCAGGATGCACGCTCCTACCCACAGCAGCGACAGCACCGGCAGCCGCATCGGCGGGAAGAGATAGAAGAACGTGCGGTTGAGTTCCAGGTGCAGGAACACGAACATCAGCGCGGCCACGCCGATTGCTGCTCCACGCAATGCCCAACGGTCGCGAATCCACTCGGCGGTGTCGTTCGCCCGATCGACCGCCAGCGACGCGGCCGTCAGCGGCGTCTTGAGAATCCAAAACGCCCCGGCCAGCGAGCCGATGGGGATACCGAACATCACCAGCCGCACCAGCATCTGCTCCATGAACAGGCCCATCGTCACATTGGTGGCATGCACCATGCCGGACGAATACTGCTGCGGCAGGTCCATGAAGCAGAACCGGCCGATGACGATCAAGTACAGTAGGATCGCCACATGCCGCAGGAATTGGCTGTTCAGCTTGCCGGCGATCCACAGAATGACGAACGCCTGAATAGCCCAACTGACGGTGATCCATTGATCGGACAGCAGCAGCGGCACGGTCACCGCCAGGAAGAACGACGCCAAGCCACAGAAGCAGAGCAGCAGCGCCCGGTCCTGTAATCGGCGAACCAGGAAGTACCAAACATGCAGCACATAGAACGCCGCCAGGCCAACCGTGACCACGGCCACCCAGCGGGAGCCATACGGCTGGCTGACCAGGTGATGGCTGACGGCGTAACAAATGCCCGCATTGATCAGCAGGGCCAGCGACTCCAGCAGCGTCGACTTGACCTTGCGCACCACGTTGAACAGGAACAGAATCGTCGAGAATAGCACGAAGAACCCGACGACAAACGGCAGCACCTGCCAGAAGTCGGCCGCTTGATACGGGGCCTTCGCCAGGGCCGAGAAGAACAACACATACGTGCAGACGAAGCTCAGGTAATTCAGCAGGTGCCAGTTCTTGCGATAGCTGATTCCCAGCACGCCGACGCCCAGCAGCATCATGTATGAATACAGCCCGACGAAATGCACCGGCCCGGTGGCCAGCATTACCGGCGTGCCGTAGCCCCCCAAAATGCCCAGGATGGCCACCAGCATCGAATTGAATCGAACCGCCATCCCGCCCGCGCAGATCGTAATAATCGCCATCAGCCCAAACGCCACGGGCATATCGATCAAGTGATAGAAGTTAAACGCGGCAAATACGCTGAAATAGAGCGTGGCAATGCCGCCGCCGATTAGGCCATGCCCCAATGGCCGGTATTTTGTGGACAACAGCCGTAGCCCGCTGGCCACCATGCCGGCGCCGAACAGCACCGAGATTCCAACGCGGCCATAGGCGCCAATCAAATCGTGCTCGATCGAGTATTTCAGGAAGAATCCCACGGCCATGACGATGATTACGACGCCCAACCGGAGCAGCCAGGTGCTGGCCACCGCGTATTCCATCGATACGCCGGCGGGGCGGATCTCTTCGCCCACGACGATCCAACTCCAGATTTTGCGCAGCACGTCGGCGGCGGCAGTTTCAAACTGGCTTGGAGCGCGTTCGGGCTTGGCGGTGCGCGCGGCGGTCGCCATCACGGGTTTCAACATCGGCGGGCCTTTCCACTCCAATGGCTCGACGCCGGGCAGATCGTCCTCCGTGTCGACTTCTTCCGTTTTCGTTGTAAACAGCGAAGCCGCGGCGCAGAGTTTTGGCTCGCGCGGCGACACGACGGTGGCGATGACTTCGGGCGGAACAACAGCAGGCGTCTGCACCATTGGCGCGATGGGTCGCACCTGCGGTCTTGGCGTCGGCGGCTGGGCCGGTGCTGGCGCCTTTCCAGAGGCAGACTCGGTCCGCGCAACCAGTTGCTCGACGAGTGTTTTCTGCTGACGCAGCTCGTCCCACAGCGCCCGCAGTTGCTGCAGCGTCGTGCTGCTCGATTCCTTTTGCCGGTGCAGCACCTTGGCGGTGAGAATCAGCGTGATCGGAACCATCACGATCAGGCCAAAGCTCGCCAACCCGAGGAGCAGAAGCATGAAACCAAAAAAGTCGTCCATCGCGACACCTCCAGATCGGGGGCCAATACGGTCGATGCGCCCCATGCGAAAACGGGGATACAGCGCCACAGCAGGATAGAAGCGGGCAGACATATCGGCCTGCCGAGCAACTCGCTCAGCGGGCTGCAACGAGTACGCGAATCACGCTTGGCCAGTCCCAGAATCGATTGGGCCGACCGTGAATTGCGCCCTGGTTGAAGATGTCGCTATGCTGGTAAAGCAAGCGGTATGCCGGGCGGCGGCGGCGAGGCGGGAGAGTGACGCGCTGATCGCGTAATGTATTCTGGGGTAATGTGTTATGTTATTTTGTCGTTCAGCTACTGGCTGTGAAGTTGGCTGAGAAACTCGGCGCTGCATGTACACTGCATGGCATGGAATGTACGCAGCGTGGCTTCGCCCCTAAGTGCCCCGCATGCGTTGCGTGGGTACTATGCTCAGCCGCGCGTCAAATCCCTTTTGTGCTTTTTTGTGCGGTTTCGTGGCCACTAAATGATGCGCTTTTTTGGCCACGAAACCACACAAAAAAGCACAAAAGACGGAGTGAGAGGGTGGCGAGGCCCGCTAGTTAATTGAAATTCAATCTGTCGCTCTATGCGCCGCCCGAATTCGTCCGTCTTCCACCTCACCGGCCGTCACATTGGCAAACTGGCCAATCTCGTCCTCCCCGCCGGGCAGTTCTACCGGCGCATACCGGCAAGAGGTGCCGCAGACATATCCGGGGCGATTGGGCAAAAGCGACTCCACCAGCACTTCGAGGCGCCTTCCGCGCAAGCTGGCAAAGTAATCATCGCGCAGCTCGCGCTCTAGCGAGGCGAGCCGCTCGACGCGCTCGGCCTTCACCTGTGGCGGCACTTGATCCGGCATCTCGGCGGCTGGCGTGCCGCGGCGGGGGCTGAACGGAAAGATGTGGATCTTGGAAAAACCCACCTCGCGGGCAACGTCGCAGGTTGCTTGGAAGTCGGCCTCGGTCTCGCCCGGGAAGCCGACGATGATGTCGGTGGTGATCGCCGCCTGATCGACCGCCGACTTCAGCAGCCGGCAACGATCGATGTACCGCCGGCTTCCCCAGCGGCGCCGCATCCGCCGCAGCACGGCGTCGGAGCCGCTTTGCATCGAGATATGCAAGTGAGGGCAGACGCGATCCGCCCGATCCGCCATCACGGCGATCAACTCCCGCGTCACTTCAGTCGCCTCGATGCTCGACATCCGCAGGCGAAACTCGCCCGACAGGTCGGCCAGCCGGTTGACGAGATGGGCCAGCCGCGTCCACTCGTCCTTCGTGTGGCCTCGATTGAAATCGACGCCATAGTGCCCGAGGTGAATGCCGGTGAGCACCACTTCGCGGTAGCCTGCATCAACCAGCCGGGCCACTTCTTCCACGATATGCTCGGCCGGGCGGCTGGCCATGTGGGGGCGCACCATCGGGATGATGCAGAAGCTGTATCGCAGCAGGCAGCCATCCTGCACTTTGACGTATGCCCGATGCCGATCGCCAAACCGGCTGATGCCAGTTGGGATGTCGACCACGCCGAAGCGGCCCAGCAGATCGGGGATTTCGCGCTTGTCCGTCACCACCTCGACCACGCCGGGCAAGTTGGCGACTTCGTCGGGAGCCCGCGTGGCGTAGCAGCCCATCACCACGATCCGCGCCGCCGGGTTGTGGCGGGCCAGCCGGCGAATCGCCTGGCGGCTTTTGGAATCTCCTTCGGCCGTGACGGTGCAAGTATTGACCACGCACAAGTCGGCCGCGGCGTCGGCCGGGGCATCAACGTACCCACCGCCGAGGAGCCCTTCGCGGACCAGTTCGGTTTCGTATTGGTTGACCTTGCAGCCGAGCGTAACGGTTCGCAGCGTGAGAGGAGTCATGGCGAACCGAGATATTGGGTGAAGGAAAATCACCGGCCCGCCGTTACTCCGGCTCCGGCTCAATCGTGGCGCTCATCGACCCACAACACACGGCGACCAGCTCGTCGCGGCCGAAAGCATGTACCTGCTCTTGCTTCAGCTCCGCATGCTCGCGTGTAGTGGTCAGCAGGATGGCACGGCCGCTGCGGTCGACTTCCTTGGCCAACTGAAAGCCCCGCTCCGGCGGATGGGCGAACAGTTCTTGCAGCATCCGCACCACGTAGGGATACGAATGATCGTCATCGTTCCACAGAATGACGTGATACCGCGGCTGCTGCTTGGGGCGCTGCTGCGTTTGGGCACGCTGGCTGCGGACGGTTTCCGTGAGCGGCTCGATGACGACGGTGGGTTCTTCCATGCTTCAAAACCTCGGTTCACATCCTCAATACGCCGCACGGCATGGCCGCCGCGCACTTTCCCGCGTGCCGCCGGGGGTATGCCTGTGGTCAATTTCACCTGACAGGCATTATATTGGAGGCCCGGGGTGGGTGGGAAGAGTCGCCTCGCAGCCTGCTGAGAATGCGTAAATCTGGCGGAGTTCAGTGTAATGAGCGACCTTGAAACCTGGTTCGAGAAAAACCGCACCCAGTGCGAGGCCGACTTGTTTGAACTGCTGCGGATCAAAAGCGTTAGCGCCGATAGCCAATTTCGGCCCGAAATCCGCCGGGCGGCCAATTGGGTGCTGGGGCAATTCACCCGGCTGGGATTTGCCGCGGAGTTGATCGAGACCGCCGGGCATCCGCTCGTATTCGCCCAATCGCCTGCCGTGCCAGGGGCGCCGACCGCGCTGGTGTATGGCCACTACGATGTGCAGCCGCCCGATCCGCTCGGCGAATGGATCTCACCGCCATTTGAGCCCACGGTGCGGGACGGCAACGTGTACGCCCGCGGGGCGACCGACGACAAAGGCCAGATGCTCACCCACGTCAAAGCGACTCAAGCCTGGGTCGAAACCCAAGGCGGGCCGCCGATCAATCTCAAGTTTCTCATCGAAGGAGAAGAAGAAGTCGGCAGCGAGCACCTGACGGGTTACGTCGCCGAGCATCGCGAAAAACTGGCCTGCGACTGTGTGGTGATCAGCGACAGCAGCCAGTTCGCCCCCGGCCAGCCGGCGATCACGTACGGCCTGCGGGGCATCATGTATTTCGAATTGCGGCTGACCGGCCCGCGGCAGGATTTGCATTCTGGGACATTTGGCGGCGGCGTGACGAATCCGGCCAACGCGCTTTCTCGCATCTTGGCCGCGCTGGTTGACGACCGGGGCCGCATTCGAGTGCCGGGATTTTACGACGACGTGGTGCCGCTGACCGAGCAAGAACGCGCCGGCTTCGCGAAGCTCGATTTTGACGAAGCGGCGTTTTGTCGCGGACTCGATGTCAGTGAGACGACAGGCGAAGTAGGGTTTACCAACCTCGAGCGCCGCTGGGCACGCCCGACTTGTGATATCAACGGCCTGTGGAGCGGCTATCAGGGGGAAGGGGCAAAGACGGTGCTGCCCGCCAGGGCCGGGGCCAAGTTCAGCTTCCGGCTCGTGCCGAATCAAGACCCGAAGAAGATCGCCGTCGCGTTGCGAAAATATCTCGACTCGCTCTGCCCGCTGGGGATCAAAATGGAGCTAATCGACATGCACGGCGCCGGCGGCGTGCTGGTGCCGCTCGATAGCCCTTATATCGCGGCGGCCACGCGGGCAATCGAGCGCGGGTTCGGCAACGCGCCGGTGTACATTCGCGAAGGGGGCTCAATCCCCATCGTCACCACGTTTCGCGAGCAACTCAAGTGCGATACGCTGTTGCTCGGCTGGGGCCTGAACGACGACAACACCCACAGCCCCAACGAAAAGTTCTGCCTGGCGGACTTCCATCGCGGCATCCGGGCGAGCGCGTATTTGTGGGACGAGCTGGCGCGCATTTAGGAAGATTTTTTCACCACAGAGACACAGAGGCACAGAGGAGGAAGCACGGAGAAGAAAGCCTAATGTCCAATGACCAAAATTCCAATCTCCAATAAAGCTGGCGATTTGGCTATTGGTTATTGGAATTTGGTCATTGGAGATTCAATCTCTGTGCCTCTGTGGTTCAAACCAAACATGTTGCCCTAGCAGTGAGATCACGATGCTGGATCGAAAGTTTATTGTGGATAACGTCGAGTTGGTCGAAGCCAACTGCCTGCATCGTGGCGCGCAGGTGGAGGTCCGGCGGCTGGTCGAATTGGACGCGGCCCGCCGTGCCAGGCTGACGGAGTCCGAAGAACTCAACCAGCGGGCCAACGCGATTAGCAAATCGATCGGTCAGGCCAAGGATCCGGCCGAGCGCGAGGCCCGCAAAGAAGAAGGGCGCCAACTCCGCGAGAAAAAGGACGCCGCCCAGGCCGAGGTGGACCGGCTTGAGGAAGAAATTCTGGCGCTGCAACGGATGATCCCCAATCTGACGCATCCTGATGCTCCGGTGGGAACCGACGACCACGCCAACCGCGAACTGCGACACGGCAAGACGCCGCTGCCGAAGTTCGGCTTCAAGGCGCTCGATCATGTGGAACTAGGGCAGCGGCTCAACCTGTTTGACTTCGACGCCGGCGGCAAAGTCGCCGGCCACGGCTTTTACTATCTGAAAAACGACGCCGTGCTGCTGGAGTTGGCGCTGCAGCAGTACACGATCCGGCTGCTGATGGACCAGGGTTTTACGCCGTTCATCACGCCCGACATGGCCCGCAACGAGATCCTGCAAGGGATCGGCTTTATTCCCCGCGGGCCGGAAACGCAGATTTACAGCGTGGCCGACACGGACTTGAGCCTGATCGCCACGGCTGAGATTACGCTCGGCGGCCTATACGCCGACGCGATCATCGAAGCCGACACACTGCCGCTGAAGTTGTGCGGCGTGAGCCATTGCTATCGCACCGAAGCCGGTGCCCACGGCAAAGCGACGCGCGGGTTGTATCGCGTCCATCAGTTCACCAAGATCGAGATGTTCGCCTACACGCTGCCCGAGGAGAGCGAGGCGATGCTCGACGAGTTTTGCGCGCTGGAATGCCGCATCTTCGACGAGTTGCAGATTCCGTATCGTGTGGTCGACACGGCCACCGGCGATTTGGGTGGTCCGGCCTACCGCAAGTTTGATCTCGAAGCATGGATGCCGGGCCGCGGCGAAGCGGGCGAATACGGCGAAGTGACCAGCACCAGCAACTGCACCGACTACCAGTCCCGCCGCCTGGGGATTAAGTACCGAGTGAAAGGCGAAAAAGGAACCCGCTTCGTTCACACGCTCAACGGCACTGCCGTGGCCATCAGCCGCGCCCTGATCGCCATTCTGGAAAATTATCAGCATGCGGACGGCAGCGTGGCCGTGCCGGATGTCCTGCGGGCGTGGGTTGGAAAGGACCGGCTCACCGCGCCAGGAAAATCCTGAATCCCATCGCTTTTCGCTGACATTTGTCGCTGACAATTGCACAACGGCCTCGAAACTGGGAAAATCATTTAGAACGTGCGGATCGTCTGTCGCGTCTCGCCAATGCAGCTGGTTCGGGGGCGGATGGGCCCGGAAGCGATTTGTGTGCGGCAGGCACAGCGTGTAGCCTGAAGCATTGCGGATCAGCTCCTCGCACGCTGGATTTGGTTTGACCTCTTCGGGGCCTCGGTCGTGGAAAAAATCCCGCTTCCATTTGTTATCACTTGCTCGGCCTGTCAGGCCCGGATCAAGGTCACCGATGCGGCGCTCGTCGGGCGCACTGTGGCCTGCCCCAAGTGCCGCGGTGCGATCGAGGTGCGCTCCCCGGGGAAGTCGGATTCGTCACCAAAGTCGGCGTCAGCCTCATCGACCGACTTGAAGCTGGCGGACTTGCTGTCCGAGGAATTGACCGACTCGCGCAGCCTGCCGCCGATGTCGCCACTGGCCGGACCCGCGGCGAAGAGCACGATCGGGTCGTCGTTGCCGCGACCGAAGAAGAAAGGCATTTTCACGATCGCCGGCTTTCCGGTCACGGCCAAAGTGTTGCTGTCGTGCGCAGCGATGCTCGTCACGCTGGGCGTGGCCTCGCTGTTCGGACACATGATGACGCGCAG
>JAIOQB010000521.1 GCA_021413585.1 Planctomycetia bacterium | reverse complement strand
TTCTTCCGCTGGTGGTTCGAGTATTCCGGCGGCAAGATCACCGACTGGGGAGCCCACCATGTCGACATCGCGCAGTGGGCCCTGGGTTACGACAAGTCGGGCCCCAAGACGATCGAGCCGGTGTCAGTGACGTTTCCGATACCGTTCGCCAAGGGCTATCCCACCCGCGGCGATTCTTACAACACGCCGATCGAGTTCGTCGTGAAGATCACTTACCCCGGCGGCGAGGAGTTGATCCTGACGCACGGCGGCCGCAACGGCCTGCTGTTTGAGGGGGAAAAAGGGCATTTTTTCGTCAACCGCGGCACGCTCGTCGGCAAGCCGGTCGATGACCTGGCCCTGCAACCGCTCCCCGCCGACTTGATCAAGCGACTCTATAAGGGGAAGGTGCCGTACAATCACATCGGCAACTTCGCCGAGTGCGTGAAGGATCGCTCTGAGCCGATGTCGGACGTGTATACTCATCATCGCTCGGTCACCACCTGCCATCTGGCGAACATCGCCCTGCGAGTCGGGCGGACGCTAACCTGGGACGCCGCCACCGAGCAGATCGTCGGCGACGATGAAGCGAACGCTTGGCAGAAGCGCGAGCAGCGCAAGGGATATGAGGTTGGGTAGAGGCTGTCAGCTATCGGCTGTCGGCTGTCAGCAAGAAATTGAATGCTGTGCGTAACGAAAGCCGATAGCTGACAGCCGAAAGCCCCTTAACCCATGCCCCGCTGGACCGACAAGGTTGTTCTCATCACCGGCGGCTCGGCCGGCTTGGGGCGGGCGATTGCGCAAGCGTTTGCCGCCGCCGGCGCGCGGGTGATGATCGTCGGCCGCGACCCACAGCGGCTCGACGAAGCCGTGGCCGCGATGACAGCCGCCGGCCTGAAGGTGCTGGGCCGCCGGGCCGATATCACCTCGCCGCAGGATGTGCGCGAATTGCTCGATCATGTCGCCGCCACCTGCGGCCGGCTCGACGTGCTGGTCAACTGCGCCGGGCGCAGTTCGCGCGGCTTGATTAGCGAGACTCCACCCGAGCGGTTTGCTGAATTGCTGGAGTTGAACTTTATTGCCACGGTCCGTTGCACGCAGGCCGCCTTGCCGCTGTTGATCGCGTCGCGAGGGCACGTCGTCAACATCGGTTCGCTGGCGACCAAGACCGCCTCTCCGTATCTTGGCGCCTATTCCGCCAGCAAGTTCCCGCTGGCCGCGTTCTCGCAACAGTTGCGGCTGGAATACGGCCCCCAGGGCGTGCATGCGCTGCTCGTCTGCCCCGGCCCAATCCGCCGCGACGATGCCGGCGCGCGCTACGATGTCGAGTCGGCCGGTCTGCCCGACACGGCCCGTCGACCGGGCGCGGGGGTTAAGCTCACAGGGATTGATCCGCACGCGCTGTCCCAAAAGATTATTCACGCTTGCGAACGGCGGCAGGCCGAGTTGATTGTTCCTGGCCGTGCGCGCTTGATGTTTGCCGTGGCGCAGCTCTGGCCGACGCTGGGGGATTGGATTGTGCGGCGGATGACGTGAGATAGCTGAGCGGACCATGAACGAAGAGCAAAATCCGTATACCGCGCCACGCAATGAGATCGATCCGCTCATCGTTCGGCAACGACGCAAACGGCTGAGAAATCTCCGCGACTTTGGGATCGGCCTGCTCGGCTGCATCGTGATACTCCCCGCATACTTGGGGATCAAGATCCTGATAGCTCTCTTCAATCAATGGGTGCTTGGACGACATTGATTGGGCACGCACTGCGTGAGCGGTTCGGCGCTAGCCGCCGGTCCCACGGAAATGGCCGGCCCACAAAGACCGGTGGCTAGCGCCAATCCGCTCACAGTTTTTCGGCGGAGCCTGGGAACGAACGGGGAAATCCCCTCGATTCGGCCCGTTGCGAACCCACCGCAAATTTGCGACCATAATCGGTCCGCTAGTCTTCAACCGTCGGCTTCCGCCGACAGCTAATGCAAATCCAATTCTGCCGTCCACATACCGACCTCCGACCTCGCTGGAGCCATCATGCCCGCCTTTCCTGACGTTCAAAAGATTCGCTACGAAGGCCCGAGATCCAAGAACCTGCTCGCCTTCCGCCATTACAACGCCGACGAAGTGGTCGAGGGGAAGACGATGCGCGACCATCTGCGGTTCAGTGTCGTCTACTGGCACACGTTCCGCGGCGCGGGGGCCGATCCGTTCGGGCCGGGTTGCGCGGTGCGCCCCTGGAAACTTTCTGACGGGACGGTCGGCGACGCCATCGAGCGGGCAGGCATGGCCTTCGAGTTCATCGAGAAGCTCGGCGCGCCGTACTACGCGTTCCACGATCGGGACGTCGCCCCCGAGGGTGCCAACCTCGCTGAGTCGAACAAGAACCTCGACGCCGTGGCCAAGGTGCTCAAGGAGCATCAGGATCGCACCGGCATCAAGCTGCTGTGGGGGACCGCGAATCTGTTCAGCAACCCTCGCTACGTTCACGGCGCGGCCACCAGTTGCAACGCCGACGTCTTCGCCTTCGCCGCGGCCCAGGTGAAGAAGGCCCTGGAAGTGACGAAGGAACTCGGCGGCGAGGGGTACACGTTCTGGGGAGGCCGCGAAGGGTATCAGAACCTGTACAACACCGACATGAAGCGCGAGCTGGATCATCTGGCCAAGTTCCTCCACATGGCGGTCGACTATGCCAAAGAGATCGGCTTCACCGGTCAGTTCTACATCGAGCCGAAGCCCAAGGAACCGACCAAGCACCAGTACGATTCCGACGCGGCAGCCTGCATCAACTTCCTCCGCGCTTACGGACTGGAAAAGCACTTGAAGCTCAACTTGGAAACCAACCACGCCACGCTGGCCGGCCATTCCATGATGCACGAGATGGAAACCGCCGGCAGCCAGGGCTACTTGGGCTCCATCGACGCCAACACCGGCGATGAACTGCTGGGCTGGGACACCGACCAGTTCCCCACGAACCTTTATCTAACCACGCAGTGCATGCTGTCGCTGATGAAGTACGGCGGGTTCAAAACGGGCGGGGTGAACTTCGACGCCAAGGTCCGCCGCGAGAGCTTCGAGCCGGTGGATCTGTTCCATGCCCACATCGGCGGGATGGACGCGTTTGCCGCCGGCCTGAAGATCGCCGCCGCCATCCGGGCGGAAGGAGAACTGGCCAAGTTCGTCCAAGACCGCTACCGCAGTTGGGACACCGGCATCGGCGCGGAAATCGAGTCCGGCAAGCAAAGCTTCAAGTCGCTCGAAGCGTACATGCTCAAGCAGGGAGAAGCGGCAGCCTGCACCAGCGGCCGGCAGGAGATGCTGGAGAATTTGGTGAATCGGTATCTTTACTGAGATCGGAAGTCGGAGGTCGGGAATCGCGAATTTGGGATTTTCTATGACGCTTCCCAAAAGACCTGATTTGTTCTCGTTCGGTGGCAGCGACGCACCATCGCCAAAGCGATCCCGGCCTGTCGACCCAAAGATCGAAGACTTTGAGCGACGATTGGAAAAGGTCAAACGCATTGCCAACGCACTGGGTTGCATTGGCCTTGTAGCCGGGCTCACCTTTTTCGGATCCGCTTGGTATTTCGAAAGAGACGTTGAGCTTGACGAGGTTTTTCCCCTTACCTGCGGCATGGTGCTGTATTGGATGACGATGGGTGGGGCGTTGCTCTTTGCCCCTTCAGAGTATCTGTCCAGCTTACACGGCAGGAAGTACCTCAAGCTGGTCGGGACGACGCGCCCCACGACAACCCGCGTCGTCCTGGCGTTGGGGCTGGTGGCCGGCGTTGCCTTTTTCTTCATGTTTAGCCTGGCCGCGATGCAATGGATGGGTTATCTGGCCCCGCCGCGCCGTGCATGACTTCATCTAATAGCTAAACCGCACCCCGCGCTTTCGCAACTCCACCGCCAACTCCCCCGTGCCAACGTACTGCACCGCGTCAAACCCGGCCCGCTTCGCGCCCTCGACATTCGCCGGCAGGTCGTCGATGTAGAAGACTTCTTCCGGCTGCACGCCGGCCTCTTCTGCCGCGGCCAGGAAAATCGACGCGTCGGGCTTCATCGCGCCGTGTTCGTAACTCAAAATCAGCGGATCGAACACACCGGGCAGCAGGCTGGCGTAGCGGCCGTCGCTCAGGTACGTCCAATGTCCGTGCGACGTGTTGGACAGCAGCCCCAGCCGATAGCCGGCCGCGGCCAGCCGCGCGACCAAGGGGATGATGGAGACGTTGATCTGGAAAATGTCGTTCGAGGCTTCGCGCAGCCGCTCAAAATCGGGACGCGTGCCGATCGTGGCACAAAGCTGCTCGTAGGCCTCGGCCGTGCTGACGCTCCCGCATTCCAACTCGCGGCCGAGCGTTCCTTCATACAACAGTCCGCGGATCACGTCGGGTTGCACGCCCGCCACCTCGGCCATCTGCCGGCACTGGCGGTCGTGCGAGAACCGCAGCAGGACGTTGCCGAGATCGAAATAGATGATGCGGGGAACCATTGTCTTGGGCATTTTTCACCACGGAGACACGGAGAAAGACGAATGACCAATCACCAAAATTCCAATCTCCAATAGCCCCTACGCCTCGACTATTGGAGATTGGAATTTGGTGATTGGCCATTACTTTACCCCCTCCTCCCTCCCTCATCAAACGCCCACCTGCTGAACTCCCCACAGCAAATTGCTACAATAACTTCGATGTCACTCCCCGAGCCGAAATCCTGCCGCCCGTTCGCCTATCATTTGCTCTCCGCCCAATTGCCGGCGATTGAGACGACAGAGGGGCTCATTCGTTCCGCGGTGGCGGTGGCCGCGCACGAGATGGAGATTGCCGACCCGCGCGACATCGAAGCGCAGATCGGTCAGTTGGCGGGCCGCATCCGCCGCCGGGTGACCAGCACGCGCCCCTCCGCCATCCTGGCCCACTTGCACGGCGTGTTGTTCGACGAAGAAGGTTTTGCCGGCAACCCGGGAGACTACTACAACCCTCGCAACAGCTACTTGCCCGCCGTGCTGGAGAGCAAGCGGGGGATTCCGATCTCGCTGGTGCTGGTCTACAAGTGCGTGGCGGAGCGCGTGGGTCTGCCCGTGTTTGGCATCAACGCACCGGGGCATTTTCTGGCCGAGGTGGAAATGGATGGCCGCCCGACGCTGGTCGATCCGTTCTACGGCGGGCGGATTCTGTCGCAGGATGAAGCGCGCCAGCAGATCATCGAAGCCACCGGCCGCACGCCGTCGCCGCTGGCGGCCGCGATGGTCGAGGCGGACCATGCCGATCCCCTGCTCCAGCGAGCCACGCACCGCGAATGGATCGCCCGCATGATCCGCAACCTGCGCACGATCTTTGGCGAGACCGGCCGGCAGCGCGACGCGGAGGCGATGCAGGAGTTGTTCGCGCTGCTGGCGTGAGGCGAACCTGCCGCGCTCGTGGCGGCTCTTTCGCGCCATGGAACCATTAACCGCCGGCTTCCGCCAGCGGCTGTGGGCTTCTAAAATGAATGCCCCTTTCAGGAGAAAAACATGTCCGAACCGCTCAATAAATACAGCCGCCACGTCACCCAACCCAAGTCGCAGGGGGCGTCGCAGGCGATGCTCTACGGCACCGGCCTGACCGAAGCCGACATGCAGAAGCCGCAGGTCGGCATTGCCAGCATGTGGTACGAGGGGAACACCTGCAACATGCACCTCAACGGCCTCGCCGCCAAGGTGAAGGAAGGGGTCACCGCCGCCGGGCTGGTCGGCATGCGGTTCAACACGATCGGCGTCAGCGACGGCATCTCGATGGGGACCGACGGCATGAGCTTTTCGCTCCAGTCGCGCGACCTGATCGCCGACTCGATCGAAACCGTCATGGGTGCCCAGTGGTACGACGCCCTGGTCGCCCTGCCCGGCTGCGACAAGAACATGCCCGGCTGCCTGATCGCCATGGGCCGGCTCAACCGCCCGGCGCTGATGATCTACGGCGGCACGATCCGCGCCGGCCACCGCACCGCAACGCACGACGGCAAGTCCGAGGACGAAAAGCTCGACATTGTCTCCGCATTTCAATGCTATGGCGAGTACATTGCCGGCCGGCTGAGCGAGAAGGATCGCAGCGAGATCGTTCGCCACTCCTGCCCCGGCGCTGGGGCCTGCGGTGGCATGTACACCGCCAACACGATGGCCAGCGCGATCGAAGCCCTGGGCATGTCGCTGCCGTTCAGCTCGTCGACACCGGCCGAAGACCCGCAGAAAATCGCCGAGTGCCTGGCCGCCGGCACCGTGATGCGGCGACTGCTGGAGAGCGACTTGAAGCCGCGCGACATCATGACCCGCCGCGCGTTTGAGAACGCGATGGTGGTGGTAATGGCGCTGGGGGGCTCGACCAACGCCGTGCTGCATCTGATCGCCATGGCCAAGTCGGTGGATGTGCAGCTCACGATCGACGACTTCCAAAAAGTGAGCGACCGCGTGCCGTTTCTGGCGGACCTCAAGCCGAGCGGCCGGTTCGTGCAGGAAGACCTGCACCGCGTCGGCGGCACGCCGGCGGTGATGAAGTATCTGCTCGAGAACAAGCTGATGGACGGCGACTGCCTGACCGTCACCGGCCGAACGCTGGCGGAAAACGTCGCCGGGCTGCCGAGCCTCAGCCCAGGGCAGGAGATCATCCACACGCTGCAAAACCCAATCAAGCCCAGCGGGCATATCACTATCCTGCGAGGCAATCTTTCGCCCGACGGCGCGGTGGCCAAAATCACCGGCAAGGAAGGATTGAAGTTTAGCGGGCCCGCCCGCGTGTACGACAGCGAAGAGGCGATGCTCGCCGGCCTGGAGCAAAAGCAGATCCGCAAAGGGGACGTGGTGGTGATCCGGTTCGAGGGCCCCAAGGGAGGCCCGGGCATGCCCGAGATGCTTACGCCCACCTCCGCCATCATGGGGGCCGGACTGGGGTCTGACGTGGCCCTGCTGACCGACGGCCGATTTTCCGGCGGCTCGCACGGGTTCATCGTGGGCCACATTACGCCCGAGGCGCAAGAGGGGGGCCCGCTGGCCCTGGTGCGCGACGGCGACCAGATCACGATCGACGCGTCCACCCGCACGCTTTCGGTCGGCGTCAGTGACGCCGAACTGGCCAAGCGCCGCCAAGCCTGGATCGCGCCGCCGCTGAAGGCCACTCGCGGGACGTTGTACAAGTACATCAAATGCGTGCAGTCGGCGTCTGAAGGATGCGTAACCGACGCTTGATGCGACGCCTTTCCGAGCCACGGGGTTTATCCCCGTGGAAGCACCGCTGATACAGTGTTCGCGCCACGTGCTGCCCGTCACAGTCACTACCCTTCTTTGCGAACTTCGCGGCCTTCTGTTCAAGCCGTATTTGCTTTGGCAGCAAGGGATTAAGATTTCACTGGCGCTCGCGCGCTGTTCGCGCCGCGCTCGTGCAGTGTTGGTGGTCTGTTCGCGCTCGACCACTGACTTTTGACGTTGTGATCCAGGCCCTTTGGAGTGCGATGACTTGTCATCGCTTTGGATTTCAAAGTCCCCTGCACTGTGCGCAGCGATTGCCAAAGCCAAAGCGGCGACAAGTCGCCGCACTCCAAAGCAGGCTGAAACCTGGACTTGCATCGGCAGCGCCTCGCTAACCCGACGCGCAAGCGAGAGGGCATGGCTTTTCATACTTCCCCTCGCTTGCCAACATGATGCAGGTGCTAGCTCCAGCGAAACGCG
>JAIOQB010000520.1 GCA_021413585.1 Planctomycetia bacterium | reverse complement strand
CTACGATATTGAGATTCTCGCTGAGATTAACAACGCTCCGCAGCTAACGCTCGCCCAGATTCTGGCTGAAGCACAGCGACTCAAGGGGGATGGGGCCGATCTGATCGACGTCGGCTGTGATCCGGGTGGCACTTGGGTTGGCGTTGCCGAGGCAGTCGCCGCGCTGCGGGCGGCCGGCCATCGCGTGTCGATCGATAGCTTGAACCCTGCCGAGATCGGCCCGGCGGTGAAGGCCGGCGCGGAGTTGGTGCTTTCGGTCAATCGCTCCAACCGCGAAGCGGCAAAGGATTGGGGCTGCCGCGTGGTGGTGATCCCGGACGATCCGGCCACCGGCGCCGGCATGGATGAGACGATCGAATACCTGGCCGCGGCGGGCGTGCCGCTGGTTCTCGATCCGGTGCTCTCGCCAATCGGGTTCGGCTTCACCGAGAGCCTGCAGCGTTACATCGACTGCCGCCGCCGCTATCCCGACGCCGAAATGCTGATGGGCATCGGCAACCTGACTGAGCTGACCGACGTCGACTCGGCCGGCGTGAATGTGCTGCTGCTGGGGATCTGCCAGGAACTGGGCATCCGCCAGGTGCTCACCACACAAGTGATCAACTGGGCCCGCACGTCAGTGCGCGAATGCGACGCCGCCCGCCGGTTGGTCTACCACGCCGTGCAGCGGCAGACGCTGCCCAAACATGTTGACCCGCGGCTGGTGATGCTCCGCGATCCGGAAACTCCGTCGTATGGAGCCGAGGAGATTGCCCACCTGGCGGCGGCAATTAAAGATCACAACTACCGGCTGCTCGTTGATGATGGCCGCATTCACGTCCTCAGCGGCGGCGGGCATCTGGAAGGAACCGATCCGTTTTTGTTGTTCGACCAGCTATTGCAGCAGCGGCCCAAGAACCTCGATGCCAGCCACGCGTTTTACCTCGGCTTTGAACTGGCGAAGGCGAGCGTGGCCCTGACGCTCGGCAAGGATTATCGCCAGGACGAGGCGTTGCAGTGGGGATTGCTGACGGTCGATGAGCGGCTGCATCGCTTGCGCCATGGCGGCAAGCAGTCATCGGCGAAAGATGAGACTCCCGCGGAAGGGGCCCCATGATTCTCGAAGGCATGATTCTGGAGGGGATCTTAACGACGCTCAACGCGGACGGCGGCGTGAATGTCTCGCCGATGGGGCCGATTGTCGATGCGGAATTGCGCACGTTCACGCTCCGCCCGTTTCAGACTTCGACGACGTTCGCCAATCTGAAGCGCACCGGGCAAGGCGTGTTTCATGTGATCGACGACGTGCTGCTGCTAGCCCGCGCGGCGATCGACCGGCTCGATCCGCTCCCCGCGTGGCGACCGGCGGTGGCCGGAGAAGGCGTAGAAGGGGCGATTTTGATGGACGCCTGCCGCTGGTACGCGCTCAAGGTGCGGGAGTTCGACGATCGCGACCCGCGGGCAACGATTGTCATGGAAGCGGTGGCGAGCGGCCGGCAGCGCGACTTCTTTGGGTTCAATCGCGCGAAGCATGCCGTGGTCGAGGCGGCGATCCTCGCGACGCGCGTGGCGATCCTGCCGGCGGGTGAGATACTGGCGGAGTTTGCCCGGTTGCAATTGCCGATCGACAAGACCGGCGGGCCGGATGAGCAGGCGGCGATGCGGATGTTGAATGAATACGTGCGGGATAGCGCCGTAATTGAAGTGCCAGAAAAAGGTTGAACCACAGAGACACAGAGTAGCTTAATGACCAGTGTCCAAATCCCAATGACCAATAAAGACGTATGCAGTATCTTCACTAATCATTGGGAGTTTACTCTCCGAGTCCTCTGTGTCTCTGTGCCTCTGTGGTTCCAATTCTTTTGAACAAGCGACCGTCCTCAACCATGCCCAACCCCATCATCCAAGTCACCGCGCCGAGCCGCTTGCACTTCGGCCTGCTCGCGATTGGCGAAGGAAGCGAGCGGCGGTTTGGCGGGCTTGGGGCGATGATTCAATCGCCCGGCTTGCGGTTGACGGTGCGACGCGCGGCACAACTGGAAGTGCGCGGCCCGCTCGCGGCCCGGGCGGAGCAGTTCGCTCGGCGGATTGCATCTAGCGTCGGGATCGAAAGCGAGCTGGCGTGTCGGATCGAAATCGAGCACGCGCCGCCCGAGCATGTGGGCCTCGGAACCGGGACGCAACTCGGCCTGGCGGTGGGCGCCGCCTTGAATGCCTTCGTCGGCCATGCGCTGCGACCGGCGAGCGAACTGGCCGGTCTTATGGGCCGGGGTGTCCGTTCCGCCATCGGCATACACGGGTTCGACCTTGGCGGTTTGATTCTGGAGCGTGGCAAACTGGCGGACGAACCCGTTTCGCCGCTGGCGGCTCGCGTTTCGCTTCCCCCAGCGTGGCGTTTCGTGCTGCTGCGGCCCTGTGTTGACGAAGGGCTGTCGGGCGATTCGGAGCTGGAGGCGTTTCGGACCCTGCACTCGATTGCCGACAGCACGACAGAGCGACTTGCGCGACTTGCCGAGGGCGTTCTGCTGCCAGCCGCCGCGGCCGGGGACTTTGCGGCGTTCTCCCACGCGCTCTATGAATATGGCCACGCAGCGGGCATGTGCTTCGCCGCGATCCAGGGAGGCCCGTTCGCATCGCCCGTGTTGGCAGATATCGTGCAGCGCCTTCGCGACATCGGTATCGAAGGGGTCGGCCAAAGCTCGTGGGGGCCGACGATCTTTGCATTGGCTGAAAATCAGTTCGCAGGCGAACGAATCGCAGCTCAGATGTCCGCAATCCACGGGCGCGGCGTAGGCATTACGATCTCCCCGCCGGCGAATGAAGGCGCGCAGATTCGCACGCTCACCGTGTGATGCGTTGAGTCAACGCCAGCCGCTGCTCGACCGGAAGATCATGCATCAACGGCAGTGAACGTGTGACGCCACAGCGGCGGCACGGCAAATTTGTTTGACTCCCACGGCGGCGCGCTCTAGGATTCAGATTGACGGCAAGGCGTTGCGCTGTCCGCGCGGTTTCTAAAGCCACTCTTTGAAAACGTCACTGGTCTTTGAATACGACATTGGCCGAAAGCGAGGGACGCTATGGCTATCGTCATCCGCACCGTCACGGTGAACGCCGCGTTCCTGCAAGAGATCAAAGAGGACAACCAGCAGCTTCGCGAATTGCTGCATGCCACTCGCGAGTTTTGCACAAACTGCCGCGGCGAACCAGCCGACCCGCGCACGATAGCCGAGTTGTTTGAGTCGCTGCGCGATCAACTCGCGCTGCACTTCACGCTGGAAGACGCCTACGGCTATTTTGAAGACGCGTTGGCCGAATCCCCCCGCCTCTGCGAACACGCCCACCTGCTGCGTGATCAGCACGCCACGCTGTTCGTGGCGATCCGCGACCTGGCCGAACAAGCCGACTGCCTCCGCTACGGTCGCCCGTCGGTCCGGCAATTGCTCGCCCTGGCCGACGCGTTCCTGGAGTTCGATCGCCACCTTCGCGAACATGAGGAAGCGGAGGACGAGTTGATCATGGCCGCGTTTGAGGATGATATCGGCGTGGGGGATTAGCGGTGGTCGGGCCTTTGGGCCTGCCTGTGAGCGGAATGGCGCTAGCCACCGGTCCCCGTGGTGGCGTCGTCCCTGGTTCACCGGCGGCTAGCGCCGTGCCGCTCACCAAGAGCGGCATCGCACTTGTCAGGCCAGAGGCCTGACCTACTGCCGCGACGTCAACTCCGTGGGCGTTGGCTCGGGGTGCCGCTGGCGGAAGCTGCGGTTGCGGCCCGCTTCTTTGGCGGCGTAGAGGGCCGAGTCGGAGCGCTTCATCAGCGACGTGGCGTCGTCGTCGGCCAGGGCTTCGGCCAGGCCGATGCTGACGGTGGTTCGCCGTAGCTCCCCTTCGACCGTGAAATCGTGGCCGCACACGGCGCTGCGAAGCTGCTCGGCCACCACGGTTGCCTCGGTCAGATCGTTGCCGGCGAGGCTCACCGCGAACTCGTCCCCGCCGATCCGGGCGACCACCGCCGTGCGCGGCACCGTTTGCGACAGCAGCCGGGAGAACTGCGAGAGAATCTGGTCGCCGCCGTGATGGCCGGCCGTGTCGTTGATGGTCTTGAAGTGGTCCATGTCGATCGTCAGCAGGCACAACGGCGTCCCCTGCCGCTGGCGCTGCGAAAGGTGGCGGGCCAGGTCGATGTCGAACGAGCGGCGGTTGGCCAGTCCGGTCAGGGCATCGGTGTGAGCTTCCAGCAGCCGATTGTCGAGCTGCTGCTGTTGCTTCTTGATTTCCATCAAGGCGGTGATACACGTCCCCAGCGACACGCCCACGATGATGATCAAGAACGGCTTGGAGATTTCCGCCGGCCCATAGGCGGAAAGCAGCGCCAGATACGTGACCGACGTGGTGGCGAGAAAACCGAAGTAGCGGGAGTGCCGCAGCACGAAGCCGTCGATGTCGACCCACTTGTCGACCGGCGTGTTGATGGGAGTGAAGCTGACCACCTTGCCGCCGAAGCGGGCGACCACCGCAAACGCGCGCGGACTGGCCAGGGCCAGCAGGCCAGAGACGCCGGCCACGCCCAGCAACGAAACGAACAATGTCTCCCAAAACGTAACGAGCAGGTGCATTGGGGTTCCAGAGGCAATTCCGTGTGATGCGAACGTGTCGTGGCGCCGCAAGCCGACGACCGGTTCGGGGGACTCATCGCGGGCAACCGTCTTCCATTTCAGAACTGGCTGCCACGTCAAATCTAGCTCATAGCCGGTCCGGACCGGTGCGGATTACCCCCCGATTGCTTTAAAACAGCATGCTTGACATAGCAATTCCATAAGCTACGGTCTGTAT
>JAIOQB010000457.1 GCA_021413585.1 Planctomycetia bacterium | reverse complement strand
GGTGCGCGGCCAACGATTGCGTGAACTGTTCGATCAAATAATCTGGTAGCCAAAAAAAGTCTCGACGATAAGCAACAGAACGAGGGCTTTCGTTACAGCGAAGATCGTAGTAAGGCGCGGTAGAGGCTTTCTCGCCCAACTCCAGCCGCCATGCCAATCTCACACCTTGCCTGCATCCATTCAACAAATAACCGTAACACTCGCCCGAGCCAAAATTTCCGGGGCAAGAGCAGGAGCTAGAGAGCGCCCAAGAACTTCGGGTACTTGATCACGTCGCCGCCGTTGTGATAGTCCTCGCCGATGTAGAGATCGCCATCCTTCAGCGTGATCCCTTCCTGGTCTTTGCCCGGAAGTTTCCACTCCTGGATCAGCGTGCCGTCAGGCTTCATCGCCCGCAGCAGATTCGCGCCGTCATAGATGGCGTACAGCACGGACTGGCTGGCCTCGTAGTGCATGTCGGAGATATCACTCACTCCCTTAAGCGGAGGAATCGTCCGTACATGCTTGACGGCCGTGCTCGTTTTGCTGGAGGCGATGGGCAACTGAAATACCAAGATACTTCCATCGGCTTGGAGGCCGGCGTAGAACAGACCTCCTTCTTTATTGCTGACGTCGGGCACGAAGGTCAGAGCCTCCAACCCAGAGTTGTCCGCGCCCTTCATCCATGCCGTCAGGTCGAAAGTTCGCGTCACTTTCCCCGTGACAATATTCAACTCGCGGATGCTATCGGGGTGTTCGATGCCCAGATAGACAAAGTTGCTCTGCGGCCGGGCGACAGTAATACCCTCCAAGTCGCCCCCCACCTTGAGGTGGACCATGCTCGTGCCATCGGCAAGCATCGAGGTCACAGTCCCGCTATCGCTGATCACGAAAAACTTCTTGAGCCGTGGATGCCACACGATGCCACTGGTTTCGTATCCGGCAGGCAGCTTGCCACCGATAGAGATGCCGGGCAGCGCGCTAGGCGGAAATGGATCGGCCGACCAGGCTGTGGGGACCACGGACAACCCGAGGATGATCGCGATACTGATTCCGAACCGACGACCGTTCATGCCATCATTCCGCCATCGGTTGGAGGGGAACCCGGATAAGACAATTGTCTTCAAGCGCTGACTGGCAAATGGTTCGTCCCTTCCACACCATTTCCCCCACCCTGCCGCGGATCGGCTTGCCAATCCACCACATGCAGTTCCACGGTCTCTCGACCACGGAAGTTGTTGATTACGGGGCGATAGGCGATTGACAGTGTCGTGGCCGCGGTCAGACCTTCCGCCCATTCAGCTTTTCCGAAGGCCAAGCCGCGAATCGCGGCGCCCTGCTGGTGAAGTTTCAATGAAAGATGCCGGCCATCCGCGCCGAGCGGGCGGGGGGGCTCGACCAGCTTCACGCCGGTGGTGCAGAGCAGCGGCCGGACATTCCCTTGGCCGAACGGCGCCAGTCGTTCCACTTGACGCACCGCCGGAAGCGTCAGGGCCGCGAATGGGGTTTCGGCGTCGATCCAGAGTTCTGCCACGCGGTCTTCGGCGCTGATTCGCTCGGCCGCTAGTTCACAGAACTCGCTGCGGAAGGCGTCTAGCGACTTGGGATCGACTTTGAACCCGGCCGCCGCGGCATGACCGCCGTGGCTGAGCAGCCGATGCGAACAGGCGGCCAGCGCCTGATGCAAATTGAAGCCGGGTACACTGCGGGCGCTGCCGATGCCAGGCTTTTGGCCCAGTTCGTCGAGCGATACGATCAGTACGGGGCGATGATATTTTTCCGCCAGCCGGCCGGCCACAATGCCGATAACGCCCACATGCCAGCCGTGGTCCGCCAGCACCAGCGCCGCATCGCCGTGCGGATCGAACTGCTGCTGGGCCTGCTTGTTGGCCGACAGATAGACGCTCCGCTCCAAACTGTCGCGGCTCTTGTTCAACTCGTCGATGTACTCGGCCAGGGCGTCGGCCCGATCCGGGCGATCCGTGGTCATCAGTTCGACCGCTAGTTGTGCTTGTCCCAACCGGCCGGCCGCATTGAGCCGCGGAGCCAGCGTAAACGCAATGTCTTCGCTAGATAGTGCGGGCTTGGCGTCGAGCTTGGTGAGTTTCATCAATTTCGACAAACCCAGCGGGCTGCGTTGCGCCAGGCTCGCCAGTCCGTGCAACACCAGCACGCGGTTTTCGTCGATCAACGGCACAACGTCGGCCACGGTGCCGATGGCCGCCAGCCCCACGGCGGTCAACAGGAACTCGCGGTGCGCCGGAGCGACGCGCTTGCGGTCCTCGGCCGCCTGTTGGCACAACGCCCAGGCCAGCTTGAAGGCTACTCCCGCTCCGCACAGATCGCCGAACGGATAGCTATGTCCTGGCAAGCGCGGATGGACGATGGCCGCCGCATCGGGCAGGCGATCCGCCATGCCGTGATGGTCGGTGACGATCAGTTCCAGGCCGAGCCGCCGGGCTTCGTCCGCTTCCTTCAAGCTGGCGATGCCGCAATCGACCGTGACCACCATCGACGCCCCTTGCGCGGCAAGCGTGGCCAGGGCTTCGGTGCTGAGCCCATAACCTTCGTCCAGCCGGTTGGGGACATAGTAGCCCACGTCGGCTCCCAACATTCGCAGACAGAGTAGCAGAATCGACGTGCCGGTCATGCCGTCGGCGTCGTAGTCGCCGTAGATGATGATCCGCCGCCGCTTGGCCTCCGCGTCGCTCTCGCGAGCCACGGCGTCGATCATGCCCGGCAGTTCCATCGGATCGCGCAGTCCCGTCAACTTGGGATCGAGAAAGCTACGGGCCACGTCGCCGTCGTTGATGCCGCGCGCGATCAGCAATTGGGCCACGAGCGAGGGCACGTCGGCCGCCTGCCGCAAAGCGGCAATACGATCGGCATCATGGACATGAATGCGCCAGTGGCGGGCCATATCATCCTGACATGTTGGCCAGAGGGAGAGATTCCGCACCACACTAGCCCGAAGCGCTAGCGAGGGGAGTATCTCCCCGAAATGAATGAATTATCGAAAACTTATCAAGGCTCACAGATTTCAATTCCGTCGCTGTCGCGTCGGGATGCTGTGATACGTCCCTCGCTTGCGCGTCGGGCTAGTGATCCTACTTCTTCTTCTCAAGGTGCATCGTATGCTTGCGCAGTCGCGGGCAATACTTGTTGAGCTTCAACTTTTCGCCCCCCGACTTGCGACGCAAGGTGTAGTTGTAATCCCCCGTTTCCTCACACACGAGGAACACCGTTTCCACCTTTTTCTTACTCTTGGCCATCGACGTATCTCCAAATCAGCAATGAGTTTTTGAGTACTCGGC
>JAIOQB010000041.1 GCA_021413585.1 Planctomycetia bacterium | reverse complement strand
GGCGAAGCGGGCAGTGTATTTCACACCGGCCTCTTCCACCGGCTTCCAGATTTCAAACATCAGCACGTATTTGCCGTCGGCCTTGCAGACGGACGTGTTGCAGATGCCGTACTTCGGCGGCGGGATCGCTTCCCACGATTGCCAGTTCTTGAGGTCTTTCGACGCGAACACCTGCACGTGCCGGCCCGACCACCCTTCCTCGCGCCCGCTGCCGGTGACGTACACTGTGTCGCCGTCGACAAACGCGCTGCCGAATCGATAACCAATGGCGAACGGCTCGGTCGCCTTGCCCGTGGCCACGTCGATGAAGTGAAAATGATCGTAGCCCAGCTTGTTGTTGGGATCGCGGATCGGTTTCTTGGGATCGTTTTCGCGCACCCATTCAAAGCGATACAGGCGGCCTTGGAACACGACCGGCGTGGTCTCGACCATGTGCGTGGCGATCGTGCCGAGCTTTTCGATGCGCGGCCGGCCTTTGGCATCGACCGGACCGCCGATGCTGGGCGCCGCTTCGGCGGCGATGCCCACTCCGGCGGCCTGACTGGGGAAATCGCGGGCGAAGCGGCGTTTCAATTGATCCATGTCGGCGCTGACCACATACAACTTGCCGTGGATTTTTTTCCGCTCGCCCGGCTTCAGGCCGCCGATTCGCAAGTCGCTGTGCAGACAGCCGACGACCCCCTGAAAAACTTCTTGATACGAATCCCACGCGATGGCGACGATCTGCTTCCCATCGGCCGAGTAGCAGCCCATCAGACTGCACGAGGGAACCACGTTGCTGAGCGGCCGAGGGTTGACGTCGGCCCGGTCCACGCCGGCCGGGCAGTATACTTGTCCTGGCGTGTAGCGGGCGTTCTTGGCCCAGGGCTCCGTCGGCAGCCGCTGTTCCTTGCCGTTGACGAAGATGAAGCAGTTGCGAATGTATTTGGGTTGCACGGCGTTGGCGTCGGCCGGGCCGGGACCGGCGAACTTGGCGATGTGAACGCAGGGCTGGGCCCATTGGACGTCGGCGAATTCCTTGGTCCGATTGATCGCCGCTAACTGAAAATCGATTTCGTCGACGTCCGATCTGACGCTATGCGTGACAGTAACACCATTGGCCAACGTGCTTCGAAGGGCTAGCGTGTTCTTGATTTCATCGCTCGACTGCGATGTCCAAACTGTGTGATGATCGATGACAGACTGTCCCCAGTCGCGCTTCGTCGAACCGGAGCGGACGAAGGCTTCCAGGTAGCGGATATCGAGCGGGCCGCCGGAAAGCTGCGGGCTGCTGATGGTGAGGATGTTGTCTTTCCAGGTCAGGTCGAGCGGTGCAGCCGGATCGGCGGCACGCGAACTGGCCGATGGAAGCAGGATGAGAGTGCCGCAGACGACGGCAATAGAGAGAGCACGCGAGATCATGGTCGGCTTTCGGACAGGTTGCGGGGGAGCCAGTGCGGAGGACTCAGTACTCCGTACTTTTCGCAGCCTATCCCAGCCGTCGCCGACGGTCAACTTGCCTGCGGGTGGCTCAGAAAAGGCGTGTCTCAGAAACCGCCTCGTCACTTCCTGTTGACCAGCGACGCCAAAAACCGATCGCACGCCGGAGCGAGCCAATTGGCCAGATACGCGGCCAGCAGCGCCGTCACTGCCCCGGCGAAAACATCCATCGTCCAATGGGCGCGCAGGACAATTACCGTGCTCATCTCGAAAATCGCAATGCCCAAGGCGAGCGCCACTAGCCAGCGCCGTCCGAGCCGCGCCAATTCCACCGCGCCGTACACGGCGATTGCCGTGTGGCCAGAGAAGAAAAAGTCATTCGCCACGCCGTAGGTGACCAGCAGCGATGGAATGGGCCAAGGACCGGCATAGGGCGGCCGCCAAATCATTCCTGGCGGCACGGGCAGAGCGCACAGTCCCTGGCAAATTTGTCGCAATGCAAAGAGCATCAATAGCCCGAGAAATGGCCGTATGCTGCGGCCGATCACACTCCAGGCCAGCAGAAATATCGCCAACACGTCGATCCCAAAGGAACTGTAGATCAATAGCAGGTCGGCCATTTCGTGATGCTCGACAAACCAGCCGTGCGTCGGAGCGGTCAGTTCCAATAGCCGGTCGCCAATGCCCGTGGTGTTCGGGCCGCGAAGTTGAATCAGCCACTGCGTGAAGAACCACAGGCCCAAGCCCAGCACCACCAGCGCAGCACGCAGCCACCACGGAGCGACCGGTGTTGATTTTGGTGGGTTGGATTCAGGCATGTGATTTATGGACGCAAGCGGAGGAGCTACGCGATCAATGTAACCGCTACTTCGGCCGGGCGATCCCTTGCAGCAGTTCGGTCAACTGCCGATGCACCGTGGCCACCAGGGGATCCTCGCGCACGCCGCGCTGTCGCGCGGAGTCGACCGCCACGGCATCCCCCACCTCGATCACCAGATATTGCGGGCCAATCGGCGTGACGACGTCGGTCAGGTCTTCCTCAATCCGCTCGATCGCCTCGACGATTTGCTCCGGCGTCGATTCCCCTTCCAGGCAGTTGGGCGGATGGCAAGCCAGCGACTGCGCGATATAGAGGTCCGCCAATTGCTTTCGCCGGCGCGTGAGTTCCTCCGCGGCAAGCTTGCCGGCCGCGATGTCGGGCAGGATCAGCGATCGCAAGGTCTGAATCCGGGCATAGGGTCCATCTGAACGTCCCTCTCGGGCCGACCACTCCCCTTCCAGCGGCGCTACGATGTGTTCAAACAGTCGGGCCGCGCGGTCGCCGCTGACAGGTTCCGGCCCTTCGTCCTGCACGGCGCCGAAGTATTCCTTCTCGCGCAGCGCAAGCAGCGCGCTTTCCAACCGCCGAGCACGGGTCAGAATCGATCCGCCGCCCGTCGCCAAACCGAGCCGGGCTTCCAGCCGTTCGGCAATCGGACCGAGCGCCTTTTCCAAATCACCTTGGAAGAAATACTTGAATACCATCGGGTGAATCACCACCTGCCGCACCGGCGTGGCCTTGGCCCCGCGCTTGGCCGCCATGCGGGCCACGAACGACATGCCGTCGAGCAGCGGGGCCACGCGGTCGTTGGTGCGGGAGACCGAGCCTTCGGCAAAGATCACCACGGGGCGCTCGGCCTGCACCAGCATGTCGACCGTGAAGTTGAGCGAAGCATGATCGGCCCCTTCGCGATAGATGCTGTACGCGCCGCAGCGGCGAATGAGAAATCGGGCCAGCTTGGCCCCCATGAACGTATGCCAACTGGCCATGCAATAGAACGGATGATGCACCGCCCGGGTGACCCAGCCGCAGGCCAGCGGATCGCAGGGGCGGCTGTGCGTGCCGGCCAGGACGATGCCGTGCCCCGCGTCGAGCGAGCGGCGGAGCTTTTCCGCCCCGCGGACTTCGTGCCCGGTGACGCCATAGCCGCGCCGCATCACGGGCCCCAGGGCCAGCGGCAGGATCGCCGGCCAGATGCGTCCCCGCGTCGGCGGGATGAAGCGATACGGTGTTTCGAGAACGATCTCTTGCATTGAGGCGGGCCAGTCCCAAGGTGCGAGCAGTCCGAAAGAGCTTAGCCGCACTCCCCCGCTGCGCCAACCGCAAGCCGGCCCGGAGCGGCCGCTAGAACCGTTATAGCCGTCGCCCCCACGCGAACTTGCCACGAGCAAGTGAAGATGGCGGCCCCAGCGGTCCGAAGCAAGGGAGTGCGGCGTTCCCTTCGCACCCCACCTTTCACACCGCGTTTTCACACCCTGTTTTCGCACGTCGTTTTCACACCCTTTCGCACCTTCCTCCATGGTCCGCAAACTCCCCCCCGCGCGTGCTAACGGCGCCAACTGCGAGCAGCCGGTCGAAACGTCCGCGCAGCGGCTGATTGCGCCGTTTGTCGCCTACATCCGCTGCGAGTGCCACTTGTCGGAGAACACCGCCCGGGCGTATCGCCGCGACCTGGTGCGGTTCTGCCGCTGGCTGGGGAAGCGGCAGATCGCGGGGCTGAGCATTCAGGCCCTGTCTGAATACGTCGGCTGGATGAGAACGGACG
>JAIOQB010000040.1 GCA_021413585.1 Planctomycetia bacterium | reverse complement strand
CCGCAGCCGAGCCGCCGCGAAATGCGGCCGGCCCGACGGAGTGGTCGATCGGCAGCCCGCGAACCGCAGCCGCAGGATCATTCAGTTTGGCGGGAGTGGCGGCCGGCCAGCGACGAAGGATCTCGCGTGGAATCTTCATCGCCGGCAATTTCACTCGCGTCAACGGATCGGCCAGCGGCATCTCATGCACATGCGCCGGCAGTTCACGCTGCATGTAGCGGCGAAAATCGACCGCCCGATGAAACAGGCGATCCGTGTTGCTCAGCGGCACCAGCCCATTGGAGTCGACCGCCTCCAGCCGGGTATTCAACTGCCGAGCGGCCACCGAAAGCATCCCCGGCAGGAAGAACGCGGGGAAATCGTCCGTCACCACAACCGCCGCGGGTGTACTCAACGCCGAGAGCAGTCCCCGATCGGCGCCGCGCTCTGGTTCGATATAAGGGAAATATGCAACCCGGCGTTTGGCAAACAGCAAGGCATTATTGGCCATTCCTTCGATCACAAAGGTGTGCAACCGGTCGCTGGCCCAATGATAATCACAGCGCAGCGGTTCAAACACGAACAGCGGCTTGGTCAAGGCCCTGGCCCACTCGACAGCCCGCTGCAACGCAAAGTTCCAATGGACTCGTCGGGCGGAGGTCATCCAGTAGAGGACGTATTTCCCGTCGGCGTTAACCGGCCGATCGAGAACAGGTCGAACCCGCGCGGAAGCAGATGGCATGGCGTCTTGAATGGACATGGCAGACGCCTTCGCACAATCAGCGGGTACCAGCGGCTTTCGAATTGCCGAGCGTCGCCAGCGCGTCCTGAAGCGAGTCGTACAGTGCCCGCTGCATGTCGAGCCAGTGCGATCCGCCCCGTCGAACCCATTGTTGATTGACTTCCAACTCCAGGCCCGCGTAGCGGCCGTCATTAAATCGGCGGCGCAGCGACGTGGTCAGACCATCGGACCGGCCGAGATAAGGATAGTTGCGGCGCACCCGCAGATCGGGCCGCCGATTTCGCAACGCATCGCGCCACGCGGTGGACCAGCGGGTTTCCAGCGGGCTGCGCGGATCGTAGAGCAAACCCACATCGGCGTTCCGCACGTCGCCGCGCAATACCGGCGTAAACGTGTGTACGCCCAGGTGTAATACTATCTTGCGTCGGGCCAGCGCCGCAGCCACCGATTGCTCGACCTGCTGACGATGCGGCCAGTAGTAGTTTTGCAATATGGCGTCGCGCTCGCCAGCAGACAACTCGGCCGTGAACTCCGAAAACAACTGCCGATGCCCCGGCGACCGGTTCAACTCGACCAGCAATCGCGTAATCTCGGCAGCAATCAACGGCCCAGCCGCAAGCCTGGCGAGCCGCTTTGCCAACACCAGCGATCCGGGATCGCACCCGCGGTGACTGCGTAACACGCGCTCGCGACCACGAAACAACGCCCGATACGCCCGGGGGACTTCGCAGCCCCCATGCTCGCAGGTGACCACCAGTTCGTACTTATCCGCCATCGAACAGCGTCCCGGTGGCTAAGGAGTCGCACAGTTGGCCGTAGACAAAGTGGATCTTTTCGGGCGACATGTCGCCGTTCAGTCCCCGCACGATGCGCCGCGCGAGCGGCCCGCGCGACAGGATCAGTTCGAGCGGCTTTCGCCAAGGGTCGATGTCCAGCATTCCCACCGAGCCGAGAATCTGCCGCCACGCTTCGCCCACCGCGATCGGTCCGCGGCCGGCGAGCCCGAGATGCGCCAAGTACGTCTCGTCAGCAATCACCGCCCGGTCCGCATCGCGCGTGGTGGCCTGCAGCAACTCAATCAGCGGCCGGCCTGGCATTTGCTGTTGGCTCCGCACGTCGGACCATCGCTCGTCGACCATGGCACGCAGCGCCTCGCACACCGCCGCGGCAATCGCCAGATCGGCCAGCGGACATTCCTGCACGTCCAAAACCCGGATTTCGATCGCCTGACGATCGAACCGGGCAATCGCCCCGCGGGCATTGAGCCATTCGTGCTGCAACACGCCTTCCGGATCGTAAGGGGCGATCTCCTGATACATCGGCGCGAACACCTGCCGCTCGTATTCGGCCCGGGTGTACGCGGCTTCGGGAATCACGTCGCCGGTGACCGATTTGATCCGCGCGCAATTCGTCCGGTACACATCGAGCCGATTGTCCATCAGTCCCGTTAGTCTTCCGTCCATTATCGGCGAACTGGCCGCCAAGGCCGGCAGCAGTGGCAGCAACAGCCGCACCGCCGCGTGCAACCGACCGAACTCAGCGTCATCGGCAAACGGCAGATTGAGGTGTACGCTCTGCAAGTTGGCCCAGCCATGCCCGCGGCAATCGAACACGCGGTGAAACGCCTCGTAGACTGCCGATCCATCGTGCGGCCAGAGGCGCATTTCGCTGTGCGGATCCATCCAAGGGTGCATCGCGGTTGGCATTAGCCGGGCGCCCAACGCGGCCAACCGCGCGTTGACTAGCGCCACCTGTTGTTGGAACCGATCCGGCCAGGTTTCGAGGCCCGTCGCCGGCTCGGTCGATTTCAGCTCGATCACATGCAGCGCTAATTCGTTCGACCAGGAGACATCGCCGCAGTCGATCTCCGACGTGGGCTCGCCGGTCGCGTCGCGCAGCACCTGGTCGCTGATCGGCGCCACGGAAAGCGAGACGTCCTGGACGATCATGTATTCCATTTCCAGGCCGCAGGCCTCGAACAGACTCAGCGGGGCGTCAGCCGTCATGAAATGCGCCTCCCCGACTTGGCCCGTTCAACGCGGTGCAAAAACACCTCCATGATGCGGCGATACAATTCCTCCTTGAGCACCTTGTCCTCGCAGCCGGCGTCGAGGTTCGGATTGTCGTTGACTTCGATCACGTAGAACTTGCGCTGCGATTGCTTGACGTCCACGCCGTACAATCCGTCGCCAATCAAGTTGGCCGCCTTGACTGCCAGACGAACGGCGCGGGCCGGCGCCATCTCCACGGGCAACGTCTCCAGCCGGCCATAGTGCCCTGCCCCGTTGCTGTCGCGCTTGACGATCTGCCAATGCTTGCGCGCCATGTAGTATTTACAGGCGTACAGCGGACGGCCGTCGAGAACGCCGATTCGCCAATCAAACTGCGTGGGCAGAAATTCCTGGGCCACGATCAGGTCCGAATCGGCCAGCAGCTTGCTAAGCAGATCGTCCAATTCGTTCGCGTTGTCCGCTTTGACCACGCCCAGCGAGAATGCGCTGTCGGGCTTCTTGAGGACGCAGGGAAATCCCAGTTCGCGGATGATCTGTTCCTCGTTGCCGCGATGAATGACCAGGGTCTTGGGCGTCGGGATCTGATGCCGGCCGAGCGCCTCGGCCAGATAGACCTTATTGGCGGTGCGGGCAATCGACCGCGGGTCGTCGATCACTACCAGACCTTCGCTGGCGGCCCGGCGGGCGAAGCGATACGTGTGATGATTCACCGCCGTGGTTTCGCGGATAAACAGGGCGTCGTATTCCGACACGCGGGCGTAATCGTCGCGGTCGATCTGCTCGACATTAAAGCCGACGGCCGCACCCGCCTTGGCGAACTTCTGCAACGCGCGGGCGTCGGAAGGAGCATTCTCCTCCTCGGCGTTGCAGAGGATCGCCAGATCGTATCGGCCGCGGGCGGGGCGGCGGACGCTGCTGCGGCGGCCGGCAAAATGCTCCGTCGCCATCCGCACCACAAACGGCCGATGCGACGGCGGCACCTGGCTGGCGGCAATCGCGGTCACGCCCCGCAGTCGCCACTTTTGCTTCGTGCGCGTGAACTGGGCCCGCAACAGCGGGGCCTGAAACATGTTGAACAGCCGCAGGCTCAGCGGCCGATAGCGCTTCGCCAGATTCTGGCCGAAGTAAATGCTCAAGGTGAACGTGGCGGACAAAATCGGCGCCAAGCTGCGCTGAATCAGCGCGTCGAGATCCTCGGAAGCCAGCCGCACCATGGCCGGACTTTTGAGATCCTGAATCGTGCTGACGCTGGGCATGGGGCGATGGCCACGGGCCTCCCCCAGGAGCGAAACATAATAGCCGGCCGATTGATAGCGATACGAACGGCAAAAGTTAAACAGCTTCACGCCGCGCGAGTCGCTGGGCTCGGGACGCGTCAGGTAGGACCAGGCGTCGAGCACCTCGACATTGGGAATCTGGAACGGCCAGTCCTTGGGGCTATTCGCGACGATCAGCGTCGGCATGCCAACTCCTCTTCAGCGTCCCCCGAGGTTCGATCACCAGCATGTTCGCGTCGTACGTGAGAATCCCCAGCAAGATAGCGCGGATCACTCGATCGGCGCTGATCTGGTAGTAATGCTCCGGTCCCAGCGGGTTTGACTGCAACGGATCGGCCACCATCACGGAACGGCTGGCCCGGTGGTAGCCATAGAGGACGACAAAATGCCCCGCCGGCTCGCCTCGCACGTCATCGGCCTCGCCGGTGGCGCTGTTCTCTCGCGAACAGCCGTACAGATACGTGGCGCTGACACCGGTGAGAATCGGCATGCCGCGTTTCAGGTAGCTACGCAGCAGCGCGGTGGTGAAGTCTCGCATGCGAATTGATCCGCCGCGCTGGAGAAAATCCAAATATCCCTCGGTGGTCATTTTCAGCCGGGGAGAACCTTTGATCGCCGCCTGCTGCCGCAAGCGCTGGCTCAACGGATGCCCGTGCGGCCCAAACCAGGTGGGGTCGAAAACCTGCAAGTCGGCCGTGTAGATCGTGGCGTTGAATCCGCGTTTCAATGCGTCGCATCCGAGCAGCACGGCCAGCGTCCCCCCTTCGTCAAGCTGGGGAATGCTGGGAATCAACTCGTCCAGCGGCACGTCGCGATTGTAATAGCGATACACGGCGTGCAGACACGTCGGCCCGCAGGTGACGTTGTCGGGCTGCGGCAGGATGTCGAGCTTTAGCAGGCCTTCCATGGTGGACGCTCGGGTGATCGGCCGACTGAGTGTTGTTGCGGTTGGCGAGTATACGAAATCGATCGGCATTGTGACGCGCCGCAGTGCGACACGCAACAGAGGATGGCCCGTCAGGCCGCTTCGTACAACCGCTGCGCCGGCCGAGCGGCCGACTCATTGAGGTCGATTGTTACGTTGTGCTCTGCGATCGACTGCGGATCCTCAGCAGGTGGCTCATCGACCCGCGTGAGCAACGTCAGGGCCAGCAATCGACCGACGCCGGAGAGCCAGAAGATGCTCAGGTAACCCACAAACCGGATCGGGCAGACTGTTAGTACGGCGGCGCCGATGATGGTACCCACCGCCATGGCCGCGGCGTTGCCCACGTTGTACACCGTCAGCAGGCTGGTGCGCTTTTCGGTGGGAATCGCCTCGATAAACATCAGTTGAGTCGCCAGTTCGTACGCCGACCACATTCCGCCAGCCACAAATTGCAGGCCCAACAGGTACGGCACGCGCTGGCAGAGCAGCCAGCAACTCGACATCGGCACAATCGCCAGCGCGCTCCACACCAGCAGCCGCCGCGGTCCAATTCGCTTCACCAGCCATCCCCACACCGGCAGCAAGGCGAACTTACCCACGAACACCGTCGCCACCAGAGCCGAAAGTTGCAAGTACGACACGTTCAATTCTCGCAGCATGAACGGCACAAAATATGGCCCGGAGATTTGCACCGCCACCTGCGCCGCCAGCAAATACGCGAGCAAACGGCCGCTGGGCTGCCCCGCCACTTGAGAGACCAATTCCGACCAGCCGACGCGGCGGTCGGTGATTCGCCCTTCGTACGGCTCGCTCTGCCGCGACAGGAACCGGGCCGACGCGAATCGAGCAAACGCCGCCGCGACGAACAGGAAAAAGAATGCCGACAATTCCGCGCCGCGGGCGTGCCCCATCTGCAGGGCCACGCCACCGGCCAGAAATCCACCCAGCACCGCCGCGTAGCTGATCCGACCGCGACGTCCAAAATATTGAGTCCGCAAACGGCGCGGCACAAGACTTTCAATCCAGGTGTTCCACGCCGGACCGGTGGACAAGCCGGCGGCCCAGTAGAGCGTGGCGGCCGCGTAGATCACCCAGCCGACGGCCGATTGATGCACTGAAACCAGCGGCAAGATCAGCAAGCTCAGCCCTTGGCAAACGACGCAGCTCACGACCCAGCGGCGGTGCGAACGGACGCGGCGCACCAGCCAGGGAGCCGCCAATTGGAGAATAGCACCGAAGAGCATCGGCACCGTGGCCACCAGACCGGACGACACCTGACCCATGCCGGCTGCCAGCGCGAACGCGGGCAAGTAGGCTTCGCCCAGTCCGACCATCGCGCTGTACGCCGCGCCGTCGGCCGTGGAATACCACAGGTCGCGGCGGCGCGTTTGCCGCGCGGGTTCGCGCTCCGTGGGCCAGACCGGCCGATCGATACGCAGTTGGCGCCGCCGAGTCGAATTCCTGGTTGCAATGCTCACGGCTGGATCAGTGGTGCTAAGTTCAATCGGTGGTGCTGACGCCGCCGCGCCGGTGCTTGTGAAATTTGCGGCGCGGAGTCTACCGATCAAAGCGACACGCGGCGAGGCCGTTTGGTTCGGCCGCTATCGAAGCGCCGACAGCAATGCGGGCAGCGCGAGCAGGGGGGAACTTAGTCCCGTAAAATACGGCATGCGTCGCCGGCTACGGAGATTTAGCGGGGGCAGGGCCACCCGCGGGTGTGTTGGGTGCCGAACTACTTCCGGCGGTCCGATTCCCGCCACCAGATGGCGCAGACGTATTCGGATCTCCCATCATTTGGAAGAAAACCATCGCCACAACCGACACCAGCACGATCACGGTGAACAGCACCACATGTTTTCTCTGCATTATTTCATGCTCCAGATATTATTTCCGCACGCCGAATCGGAAGACGGTGGTCTGCCGATACGTCTCGCCGGGACGGAGAATCGGCGACGGAAAGTTCGCCTTGTTCGGGCTGTCGGGAAAGAACTGCGGCTCCAGGCAGAAGCCGCCATGTTTTTCGTATTTTGCGCCGCGCTTGCCGGTCAACGAGCCGTCCAGGTAATTGCCGCTGTAAAACTGCACACCCACTTCGGTAGTGGCCAGTTCCAGCGTGCGGCCGGAGGCTGGATCGTAGACGTTGGCAACCACCTGGGGCGTGTCGGACTTCTTGTCGCTCAACACATAGTTGTGATCGTAGCCCCCGGGGGTTCCCTTGAGCTGGTCGATGCGCTGGCCGATGGGAGTCGCCTGGCGGAAATCGAGCGGCGTGTCGACCACCGATTTGATCTCGCCCGTGGGGATGCCCCCGTCGTCGAATACCGTTTGCTTGTCGGATTTCAACTGCAATTCGTGGTCGAGGATGGTCCCCTTCCCTTCACCAGAGAGATTGAAATACGAGTGGTTCGTCAGGCTTACCGGCGTGGGCTTGTCCGCAGTGGCCTGGAACTCGATCTTGAGCGCGTTGTCGTCCTTCAATATGTAGGTGACCTCGGCATGCACCGCGCCGGGGAAGCCTTCGTCGCCATCGGGGCTGACCAACGTGAACTTCACGCCGCCGCCATCGGCTGTTTTAATTGTTTCCGACTGCCAGACGCATTTGTCAAAACCTTTGACGCCGCCGTGCAGCGTGTTCTTGCCGTTGTTTTTGGCCAGCGTGTAGGACTTGCCTTCCAGCTTGAACGCCGCGTCGCCGAGGCGATTGCAATAGCGGCCGATGATCGCGCCGAAATAAGCAGGGTTTGACTGCTTGCCGTCTCCTTTGACGTAGCCGTCGAGCGTCTTGAAGCCCAAGACTACATCGTCCAGCTTGCCGTCTTTATCCGGCACGTCGACTTCCGTGACCGTGGCCCCCCAATTGGTAATTTTGACGGTCAGGCCGTGGCGATTCTTGAGCGTGTACAGGTACACTTCCTTGCCTTCGACAGAGCCCCAATTTTCGCGACTCACGCCCGGAATCTCCTCTACGGTGGTGGATTTCGCGGTCTGCACCGCGGCAGCATCAGCCGGCTTCTGCGCTGCCTTCGGTGGTGCCTCCGGCTGGCAGCCTGTGGCCAGCAGCAGGCACGCCGACAAAAGGCAAGCACCAGCACGTACCGACATGACCGCAACTCCAATGAAAACAGGTTTTGCCGGTTTCGACACTCGCCCAGGGGTCGAACTCCAGCGATGGCAACCAGTGTAACGGCCCGCCCTGGAGTTGCAATCCGGCTTGATCTCCAGCCTGTGCCTGTCTTCATTCCAGCGGCGTGCCTATACTTTAGCTGGTAATCTTCTGAGTCGACTGAACGCTGCGTGCCTTTCCAGGTGAGCACGCCAATCTATGCCCAACGAACGCCAACGTCGCCAGATTGCCGCCGAGGCGGCGCGGTTGCTGGTGACGCATACCGAGACCGACTATACCCAGGCGAAGCTCGCTGCCGCCCGGCAGCTTTGCCAGGGGCCGGTTCGCAGCGAAGATCTCCCCACCAACGCGGAAGTGCTGGCCCATGCCGAGGCCTTGGCCGACGGCGGGGCCGCATCGCTCGACGCGCTCCATCGGCCCGACGCGGCGACGTTCGACCGCTTTCACTTCTATGCGATGTTGCTCGCGCCGCTGGAACAAGTGGTGCAGGACGCCAAGTCGCATCCCGAGGGGGACGCGCTCTATCACAGCCTCCAGGTGTTCGAGCTGGCCCGGCAGCAGCTTCCTTACGACGAAGACTTCCTGCTGGCCGCTTTGCTGCACGACGTCGGCAAGGCGATCGACCCGCGCGACCATGTGGCGGCCGGATTGGCGGCACTCGATGGATTTGTCTCGGAGCGAACCGCGTGGCTGATCGAGCATCATCCAGACGCCACCGCCATCCGCCGCGGCACGCTGGGGCATCGAGCGCGAAAGCGGCTAGAGGCCAACGAGAGCTTCGACGAACTGGTGTTGCTCGGTCAGTGCGACCGGGAGGGGCGCCAATGCGGCGTGCAGGTGCCCGATTTTGGCGAGGCCCTGCAGTATGTTCGCGGGTTGGATGAAGCGCACGGAGAGTAGGCCACGCGAGACTCATCGGCTGGGTGCCTGGGGCTGAATGTAGCGCAGCGAAGTGAAGCCCCAGCGGCATGGCTCACACGTCGTGCAAAAACAACCCGCTCACTAGCCCGAAGCGCAAGTGAGGGGGCAGCACGGAAAGCGATGCCCCCTCGCTTGCGCTTCGGGCTAGTGAGCTGTTGCGTCGTGCCTGCCTCGGCGGGGCAACGCGCTACCCTCCCCCGGCTCCTCTCTGAAAGGGAGTGGTGCCGCAATAAAAACTCACCGAAATGGCGACCAGCGCGGCGAGGTCGGCGGCGCGACGCCGCCGGATGTCACGATCGGCGCCGGCGGTGCCGGTGCGGGCGTCGTGCCTGCCTCGGCGGGGATGCCCACTTGCTCGTCAGCCGGCGGACCCGCGGGGACGATTGCCGGCGGCGCTGACGGCGCGGCGGGGCGGGCCGCGGTCACGGGCATCGCGGCGACGGGCGTAGGGAGGATGGCGGGTGCCGTCACCGAACTGACGGGTTGCACCTCAAACAGATTCGCATCCTTTTCCGTTGATTGCTCCACCGGCTCCGGTTTCAGTGCAGGTGTTGGGGCTTCTTCGACGGCTGGCGTGGGGACGGCCTTCGGGGCCGGCGGCGGCGTGATCGTCATTCTTTGGCGAATCGTGAACTGGCGGCCGTCCGCCGTGATCAGCCGGGCATGCACGTCCAGCCGGCGATGCGTGGGAGGATGCTTGGGCCAAACCAGATTCAGCTCGATGCCATCCCCCAGCGGCGAATGGCGATACATGCGGGCGGTCTCTGCTGCGCCATAGTCCCAGCGGCCAACGCGGGCTTCCTCGACCGTGGTGGCGGCCGGGTCGATCACGGAAATGCTCAGTTCGCCAGTCGGCGGAATCAACTCGTTGGCGGCGTTGCGCGGCTCGACGAGCACCATCAACCCTTCGTCCCCTGGCTGGCCGTCGCGGTTGAGTCCAGAGGTAAGCAAGCGATTGAAGGTGATCCGCGCCACGGTGGAATCCTGCACGACGGGCGCTTCGTACGACGATAGATGCACCTTGCTTTCCGGCTCGCTGTCGTCTTTCGTTAAACTGGCCAACGCCACGCTGCCAAGTGGAGCCGCCGCACCATCAGCGACTGCCGAATCAGAAACCACGCGCCGCCGCGGACGATTCATCGCGCCTCCAGGCGGCGTCTTGCGCGGCGCGGGCTTGGGAAGTTGCGGCCCCGAAGCCCCCGGCGATGCATCGCCACCCGGGATTTCGACTTCCGGAATCGGGATTTCCACCTGCGGCGGAGTCGAGCCGCGGGGGCCGGTTTCTTCAAACGGGGCGACGCGCACCGGCTTAGCCGGCTTACCGTCGGCCCCCACCTTGCCGCGCAGCGCCGTGTTTTCATTGCGGCAATTGTCCAGCAGGTCGCGATATTGCCGGCACCAATCCTCAAGCTGGTAGATGCGATCCTCCTGGAAGCGGAGTTCGCCCTCCATTTGATCGAATCCACGCGGAGTACGGCAACCGGCGGCGCCAAACAGCAGCACCGGTACAACGACGATCCACTGGCGGAACTTCATGTTCGCCTCGCGCGCGAGATTAGTAGCCCGGCCGCGGCGAACGCCGCCAGCGTGGCATGGGTGCAATTAGTCATCCGTGACGAACGCGTTTCGATCGCTTCAGCAGGGCCCGATTCAATTGACAAGAGGCCGCGGCTGTTAGTTTCACTGCGCTAAAGTTCGCTGCGGAGCGCCGAAAGTCGGCTCACCAAAACCTTCCATGGTCGCGATTACTTCGTGGTGCCCATCTGCTCGATGATTCGGTCGATCAGCTTGTATTCCAACGCTTCCTCCGGGTCCATGAAGCGGTCGCGGTCTGTATCGCGCTCGATCTTCTCGAGCGGCTGGCCGGTGTGCTTCAGGAGAATCGCGTTGAGCTTCTGCTTGGTCTTCTTGTATTCCTTGGCGTGAATCATGATTTCCTCCGCGGTCCCTTCCATGCCGGCCAGCGGCTGGTGGATCATGATCCGCGAATTGGGCAGCGCGCTGCGCTTGCCCGCGGCGCCGGCGCAAAGCAGCACGGCCCCCATCGAGGCGCACATGCCGACGCAATACGTGGCCACGTCGCACGACACCAGTTGCATCGTGTCGTACATTGCCATGCCGGCGGTCACGCTGCCGCCCGGCGAATTGATGTACATGTGGATGTCGGCCTTGGCATCTTCCGACTGCAAGAACAGCAACTGGGCCACCACGCTGTTGGCCACGTCGTCGTTGATGCCGGAACCGACAAAAATAATGCGGTCCTTCAGCAGCCGGCTATAAATATCCATAGCCCGCTCGTCGCGGCCGCTTTTTTCAATGACAAACGGAATCAAAGGCATGGGAGATCCTGTGCTTTATCTATTTCGTGCAATCGCGAAAAAATCGGCGTCCTCGGCGAGCGTTTACTCCTCGTCCGTCGGCCCAGCGGGGGGACGGGTCAGGATTTCGTCGACGATGCCGTATTCCTTGGCTTGCATGGCGTTCATGTAAAAGTCGCGGTCGGTGTCCTTGGCAATGCGCTCATACGACTGGGAGGTATGCTCGGCCAGCACCCGATTGAGCGTTTCTCGCGTCTTGAGAATCTCGTCCGCTTGGATTTCGATATCGGAGATCTGCCCGCCAACCTGGCCGTAGGGCTGGTGAATCATGATCTTGGCATGCGGCAGAGCGAATCGCCGTGCTTTGCTGCCACCGGCGAGCAACACCGCACCGCCGCTGGCCGCCAGGCCGACGCAATATGTGGCCACCGGGCAAGACAAAATCTGCATCGTGTCGTAGATCGCCATGGTGGCCGTCACGCTGCCGCCGGGCGAATTGATGTAGAAGTTGATCTCCTTGCGGCGGTTCTCGCTCTGCAGAAACAGCAGCTTCATCACCAACTCGTTCGCGTTGCCGTCGTGAATCTCTCCTTGCAGGAAGATAATCCGATTTTCCAGCAGCAGGTCTCCCAGCGTCATTTGCCGCTGACGCTGGTAGTCCCGATAGGCGGACGAAGCGCTGGTCAACTGAGGATCGGCCAGCAGAGGGCGCCTCTGCGCGCTGGAAGTCTGCGCGCTGGAAGCAATTCGATCGTTTGAAAAATGCTGACTCATGTCAGATCCTTGCTATCTTCATTCATCGGCACCGCAGGCCGGCAATTGCCAAGCCGAGGCGGATCGATGAATCGTTGGTCGTTATCAAGTTGATTTTACGCCGCTGTCTCTTTTCAGACCGCTGCGGTTCTCCGCGAACGCGAACGAACGCGATACACCTATCCCAGCCAGTCATTATTGGTGATGGGTCTTGGCCGCCGCGAACGACTTGGCCTCTTCGCTATGTTGGGCTTCCGGGATTTCCGCGTTCGAGCCGCCGCCGATCACGCTGTTGACCGCTTCCGTTTCCTTGCGAGGCGGGACGAAAGGCACGTCCGTAAACGTGGCCTCCTTCAGTACCCGTTCGATCGTCTTGCGCTCGATGATTTGATTGTGCAGGCTGTCCATCAGGCCCCGCTTTTCCAACTGGGCCCGCATTCGCCGCGGCGATTCGCCACTTTGCGCGGCGATCAGGCGAATCTCATCGTCGTAATCGCCGGGCTCCGCCTCGATCTTCTCCTCCTCGGCGATCCGCTCCAGGATGAAGTGCTCGCGCAGGGCGCGGGCCGTTTCCATCCGGTTGTTTTGCCGCAGGCGATTTTCGTGCGCCCGGATTTCGACGTCGCTATATCCACTGCGGCGCATCTCCAGGATCGCGCGATCCAACTCGCGCTCGCTCTGCCGTTTGAGCATTTCCGGCGGCAGGTCCCACTTGGCCGATTCCGTCAACAGCCGGGTAATCTGCTCGCGGGCCCGCTGCTGCCCTTGATACGCCAGTTGCCGCGTCAAAGTCTGCTCGATCGCCTTGCGAAGCTCCGCCTCTTCCGCGAACGGTCCGTACGGCAGCCGTTGCAGGAACTCATGGCTCAACTCGGGCAGCACGAACTTCTTGACGTCGAGTACCTCGAACTCCAGCTCGATTTCCTTGCCGCGCAACTCTTCATTGGGGGCGTCTTCACTGAGCTTCAGCTTGCCGGTGCGTTTTTCGCCTGCCACGGCCCCCTTCATTAGCGTGTCGAACTTCTGCAGTGTCCCGTCCTGGAAGCTCAGCGTGGGGACCACGGCCATGGTTTGCTCTTCCAGCCGAGCCAATTGGTTGCCGTCACGGCTGGAGGTCACATTGACTCGATCTTCAAGCCACGCCAGTTGGGCAGATCGAAGTCCGGACGGACTTCCAGGTCGAACTCGAAGGTCATCGGGCCTTCGTCCGGCACCTCGACCGCCGTGACGTCGAAGTCTGGCTCGCTGATCGCGGCCAGCTTCTGGTCTTCGTTGATTTGCGACATGCTGTCCATCAACAGCGAGTTTTTCACCTGCTCGGCCACTTCCTTGCGGTAGCGGGTTTCCACCAGCTTGCGCGGGGCGCGGCCGGCGCGAAAGCCGGGCACGGAGGCCGAGCCCACCAATTCGCTGTAGGCGTTTTCCAGATAACGATCGATGTCCTCGCGCGGAATCGTCACCGTCACATGCCGCTGGCAAGCGCTGGGGCTGGCCACGGCAATATCCAAGTTGAGGCGCGGCTTCGCTTCGGCAGCGTCTGCACCCTCTTCTACGTCTTCTTCCTCAATCGCCATGGTTGTTCGGCCGTGTGAGGCGGCCCCCGTCAGAGTCGGTTTGGATTTACAGCAGCAACTGCCTGGGCACAAATGCTCCGGCTACGCCCAGTTCGGCGTTGCTACTCGCGCATTCGCGATTTCGCAACGCCAGCACTTCGATCAGCCCATCATCCGACGTGGCTGCGGACAACAATTGTCCACCGCCACGTCGACCGCACTTGCGGTGACAAGGTTTTGGCCTGATCCAGGTTACGGCAGCCGAAAGAGCGGGTGATGGGATTCGAACCCACGACAACAACGTTGGCAACGTTGTGCTCTGCCAACTGAGCTACACCCGCGAAACTCGTCTGGCTGCCACGCTCCCTCACTTGGACGGCACGTTGTACGCCGGTAGTAGGCGTGCGCCGAAGAAGAGGGCTGCGAATTATAGGTACAACCGGGTTGACTGCAAGCCCAGTTGCCCGCAACTCTTGGCAAGCCTATGCCCTCACCCGAGGGTGCGTCAAGGGGGCGACCAATTCCCGCGCCGAAGGATAGCATTTTCTCGGACAATCGAGACATGTTCTGGGCGGTTCGGCATTCGTGGTCCACTGTTGCCAGCGGTGCTGGGCAGGCACCGCCATCGGCCGCACGTTGCCGGACGCGCCGGTCGGGGAACGGCGGCTAACTTTGGTCATCGGATCGGTCCGTCGGCGTTAGCCGTTAGCCGCCGCTGCCCCAGCGCCGCGTTCGGATCGCGGCTTGATGTTCTGGGGATGCCAATCGGCCCCCCCGATAGGCCTTTTGCGATCGTTGCCAGCCGGACTGGGGCGGGTTAAAGTAGAAAACTGCGTTGCTGGCGGTTTCCTGCCGGCAGCCACGTCCGCGCCGCAAATGAAGCCGCCTAAACCTACCTTCCTATCACACTCACATCTCATTGCTGTCACCTCCGGGGCACAGAGCACAGCCATGCTAGTCAAACTGGTTTTGCTTGGTGATCACAATCAGCGCACCGTCTACCGGCTGAAAAAGCTCCCCACCGTGGTGGGGCGCGGCCGCGATGCCGATCTGACCTTGGCGCATCCGCTGGTCAGCCGCCATCACTGCGAACTGTACGAAGTCGAGAGCACGCTCTGCGTACGCGACCTGGGCTCGCTCAACGGCACTTTCGTCGGCGACTTCAGGGTGACCGAAGCGGCACTGGCCCACGGCGATATTCTGACCATCGGCGGCGCGGTGTTCGAGGTGGTTGTTGAAGTGGGGCAAGACGCTCTCCTTCCGCCAGCGCCCGCCGCGGCACCTGCGGAAGATAATTTTCTGGACGAAATCGAACCCGCGGACGATCCGCTGTCAGAAATCGATTTCTCAGGAATCGGCGAGACCGACTCGAGCCCCCCCGCGGCGCCGAAAAAACCTGCGGCGCAAAAGCCCGCTCCACAGAAACCTGCTCCCGAAAAATCAAAGCCGGCCAAGCCCGCACCACCGCAACCGGCAGCGGCATCGGACAGCGATCTACCGCTGGTCATTGACGAAGTGGTGCCGGCGGCCAAAGAAGCGGCCCCCGCGAAACCAACGCCTGCCCGCGGAAAGGGGGCCGAGCCGAAAGCCCCGGCGCCGAAAGCTCCTGGCAAGCAGCCCGCTGAGCCAAAAGGCCCCGGTAAGACGCCCGCCGCACCAGCGACTGCCGCGGCGGGTGAATCTCGCATCGACTTCGATAATCTGATGGCCGAAGAAGAGCCCTCCAGTTCGGGGTCGAACACAGGCGGAGGGGACTCGGGACTGAACAGCTTTCTGCGCAAGCTGGATTGACCAGCGGCCAGATGCAGATCGCGTCGAGTGACCCCGTCACATCCGCAACAAATCCAGCAAGCTGTGTACCGCCGCGACCGGATTGTGCCACAGCCTCAAAATCAGGCTGACAAACAGCAGCAAGCTGAACGTGATTAGCGTCAGCCCAACGGGATTCGGCGCCACCTCCAACTGCTCCAGCTCGCTGCTGAGTTCCTGCTGAAGTCGATGCCATCCCTGGCGGTTCTGGCGCGGACCGCTGGCCACCAGCGAGACGTTTCGCATCACGAAGAACCGATCGAGATGCAGCTCCACTCCCCAGTCGGGAATCGACAGGCTGCGTCCCGCCCAGGAATGCGGCACGCCGATCCGTTCCACCACGCGAGTAAGCACCTGCTGCATCTGGCTGACCGTCATGTTGTAAATGACCAGCCGCGGGCGAGCATTCTGCACCACGAGATACAGGCACAGAAAATACAGCCCCAAGAGCAGCGGCCAAATCCATGGGCCAAAACGACTCGCCGCGCTCTCCGGCATGAACAGATCCAACGGCCCTACGGCGATCAGCCCGGTCAGCGCCATCCCCAACGCCATCCAGTCGCGCCTGCCGGTGGTGACGAGCGACCGCGTGGAAAGATTGATGATCCCCAATAGCAGCAAATAAACGGCCAATGGGCCCAGGGCCAAAGCGGAATGCAGTGGACTCATGGGGCCAAGCCGTGGATGGGGCACATGCGCCAGAAGGAGGTGACAGCCGTGGGCTGAATGCAACGACGGCTAATGTAACCACGGCTGATGTGCCCCGCAACCTATGCCCTGCAAACTGCGGGTCAGGCTTCGTCGCTGCTGGCGGGTTGCTGGCTGCTGGCATTCGCTTCGCGCGAATTGGCCTGGCTCGTCCGGGAAAGAATGCCCGCCTCTTCGATCCAGAGCGCCTGCCGAATCCGGGCGAAATGATGCCGCGACGCGATCGCGTCCGCCATAGCCAGCAGCATCACCCAGCCGACCAGCGACAGCAAGATGACCGCGTAAGCCAGATACCAGGCCGAATTGCGCAGCGGCTCGCCCGCTACCAGCACAACACCCACGGCGGCAATCATCAAGCTGGCCTGCAACCGGCGGCGAAACTGCCGATGTCGGAAGTCCAATTCCTCGCCGGCTAAATCGACTTTTGACGGGCGAGCGGGCGACTCCAATTCAACTGGATTATCGAGGGCCGCGCCGAGGAGCGAACTGGTTACTGCCGGGCCGTTCAACGGTCGTCGCCGCCACTGCATCACGGTCGTCGCCGCCACTGCATCAGCGCCATCAAGCCGCCGACTGCGACCAGGGCCAATCCAAACGCCAGGATGCTGGGGTCCATGATCGAGCTTGCAAATCGGATTGAGGTGTCAACGCGTCGTTTGCAGCCACTCCAGCATCACCCAGCCCACTTTGGCCAACGAATCGGCCGAGCATTTGTCGGGCGTATCCGCCTCGGTATGCCAGAAGCGGCCACCCGGGCCGACGGGGTAATCGAAATCAATGATATCGCAGGTGGGGATGCGGGCAATGTTGTGGAGCATCTGATGATCGTCGCTGACCTCATAGCGGCGCTGCGGAATGAACTCGCGCACCCCCAGCCGGTGCGCAGTGCCCCAGATCTCCTCGACCAGTGGCCGCGTGTCGTCCCACCAGGCGCTGTTTTTTTCCTGGTACAACTGAAGCTGGCGGTCTCCTACCATGTCCAGCAGCACGCCCCACTTGTATCGATAGGCGGGAGGATTGGCTACGTAATCGCGGGCAAAATACTCAGACCCGATGAAATACCGGTCTCGCTTCTCCTCGTAGACCAGTTCCTCGGCGTCCAGGAATAGGAAATCGACGCCGTATGGGCCCTTCAGGTCCGGCATGTAATGCGCCAACTCCATCAGCACGGCCGTGCCGCTGCCGCCGTCGTTGGCCCCGATGAATGTGCCGCTTACCGCTTTGCGAGGGTTCGGATCGCGGTCGGGAAACGGACGCGTGTCGTAGTGGGTCATCAGCAGAATGCGATCTTTGCGCTCGGGATGCCATTCGACCAGCAGGTTGGCGATCTCCACCGGCTGGCCCGAGCGCGGGTCGCGGATCGTAAATTTTTGCCAATGAATCTTGGCTCCCAACTTCTCAAAATGATCGGCCAGCAGTTTTTGCTGCGCGGCCATGCCCCGCGAGCCGCTGGCACGAGGGCCTAAAGCACAGAGCTGCTTCAAATACTCGTAGCTTCGCGCGCCGTCGATGGGATTGTTGCCGCGACGGGGCGAGGCGGTCAGCAAGACCTTGGGAGATCCGGGCGGTTTCGACGCGGCCGGATCATCCGTCGCGGTCGTTTCGCTATTGCCGTCCGCGATTTCCGCTGATTGGACCGGCGGATTGCTCGCTGCGGGCTCCGTTGTGGGAGGCGCGGCCGCACGGGCGGACAAGGAGGGCGACGAGGTCCAGGGCAACCACCGCAGACAGCCCGCCGCCAACACGCAGATAGCAGCGATCACGGCACACTTAATCAACAATCGTCGGCGGATCATATTCGTTCTCGCTGCGGGAAGCTGACCCGTGCATTATACCCCGCCCCGCCGGTTGAGCGACTCCGATTTACGCCGCGGTATTGGTTCACTTTGAATCCGTCCCATCTGTTCAGGTTCATCGTCATCTTCGGCGGCTGTATCAAGACCACTGCTCCCCAGCGACCGTGAGAATAGATACGGTGTTATTCATCGCAACCATGCACAATCCTCGTGTCGCGTCGAACGCCACCATGAACCCATCAGCATAACCAGCGTCATTGTGTGCTATCCACCAATTCCGAAGCGACATTCCTATGAAGCACTTAAAGTGTTCATCGTTGGAGGCATCGCGGATCACATAATCTGGCTTCTCGACAGTAAGCTCGCCCAATGACAGTTCAAGTTCGGAAGTGTCAGTGAGCGCCCTGATGACAATTGACCGGGATTCCAGACGAAGCACTATGGCCTCGCGCATCGGAGGCTCCGGCTCGTCCGAGGGTGCAAAGAGGAGTTCACTGACCGAGCCAAGTCTTGCTCCCAACAAATCTTCAGGTAATGTGCTGGCCAAAATCCTAGTTCTCCGCCAAGGCACCAAATTGTGATGGTCGGTTAATTCCCCGATTCTACCAGGGGATGGAGTATCTGTCAGATTCAAAGTGAACCAGTACCTACGCCGCACGTTTCATCAAAACGTCTCGTACGTACTGGCCAATCCCATTCTCAATGGTCGTCATCGGGCGATCAAAACCGGCCCGCACCAGCTTCGCCACCGTGGCCTGGGTGAAATACTGGTACTTGGCCCGCAGGTGCTCGGGCATGGGCACATAGTCGATCGCTGCCGGTCGCCCCAACGCAGCGAACACGGCCCGGGCCACGTCCTCAAACGTGCGTGCTTCGCCGGTGCCAACGTTGTATAGGCCGTTAGGTGCTTCAGCCGAGGCGGGCGTCTCCAGAAAATGCAGCGTGGCGTCGACGGCGTCTTGGACAAAGATAAAGTCCCGCCGCTGTTGCCCGTCGGCAATCCCCTCGCGGTGCGATTTGAACAATCGCACCCGGCCGGTGTCTCGAATCTGCTGGAACGAATGATAGGCGACGGAGGCCATGTGCCCTTTGTGCGATTCATTCGGACCGTAGACATTGAAATACTTCAGCCCGGCCCAACGGGGCGGCGCGGCCGGCTGCTCCAACGCCCACAGGTCAAACTCGTGCTTGGAATCCGCATACAGATTAAGCGGGCGAAATTGCCGCGGATCCGCCTCGTCGCTGTAGCCCTGCGTTCCGTCGCCGTACGTTGCAGCGCTCGATGCGTAGAGCAGCGGTCGCTGGGCCGCGGTCGCCCAATTCCACATGGCACGCGTGTATTCCAGGTTGTGCCGCCAGACGCGATCGCGGTCGGTCAAGGTGGTGTCACTGAGTGCGCCGAGATGAACCACGGCGTCGACCGCCGCGCCGTGGCGGGCTAGCCAGTCGGGCAGCATGCCCATTCCCAACCACTGCGTAGTAGGGTTGGGCGTGTCGTAGTCCACTTCCACGGCGGAGCGAACCGGATGGCGTTTTCCACGAATCGACGGCAGCACGTCGACGCATAGCAGGTCGGCTTTACCGCGCCGGCGAAGCTCGTACACCATGTTGGAACCGATGAAACCGTTGGCGCCTGTGACGATGATCATGCCGCGGAAGACTCCTCGCGCCGCCTCGTGGACGGCATCGGTTGAATCGTGTGAACCGTGATGGATTCGCTGGCTGGTTCTGGAACGGGCAACGTTGTTAACGTCGATATCAACGGCCGCCCTAACGCCAATTGCCGCTCGACCGCGGCGGCAACTTCACTTACCGTGATGATCTCCAGGCACTCGGGCGGGTCGAGGTGCCTAGGGCAATGTTTTCCCTTGCAATGCCCGCACGGGATTCGCTTGTCGATTACCACCGCGTTGGTGCAATAGGGCCCCGTACGCATCGGATCGGTCGGGCCGAACAGGGTCACCATGGGGGTGCCGACCGCCGCCGCCAGATGCATCGGCCCGGTATCGCCGGTCACCATGACCGCGGTATGTGATAGCAACTCGGCCGAGCCCAACATGCTGAACCGGCCATCCGCACGCCATATTCGATCCCCGCTGCCGCGAGCAATCTGATCGCACATCCCGCTGGCCGCCGGGCCGCCGATGAGGACCACGCGCAGGTCGTCGCGTGCTGCAAGTTGCCGCGCGAGTTCCGAAAAACGCTCGGTCGGCCACAGGTTGGCCGTCCGGCGGGCGTGAGGATGGATCGCCACCAGCCGCTGCCGATTCGCCTCGAACCCTTGGGCAGACAGCCAGTCCTGAACCTGCCGTCGATCTTCGTCTGTCGGATGCACCGGAAACAGTTGGGGGCCGATCGATTCGGGATTGGGCGGGCCGCCAGTCATGTACGGCCGCGCCAATGGCATGCCGGGCAGGCTCGCGCCAAGATGCTGCGCCAACTCGTAGTATCGATCCACCGCGTGCTGGTTCCACGTCGTCAGCCGAACTCGCTCGTTGTAGAACCAGTGCGCATGCTCTTTGCTGGGTGCAAACCCGATCCGCCGCCGGGCGCCGGAAAGTCGCGTCACCAGGCCGCTCCGCAGCAGTCCCTGGAAGTCCACCGCCACGTCCCACTGGCGCTGCCGCAGCCGGCGAATAAAATCCGCGAATGTTCGCACATTGCGCCGGTCGTGCTCGATCACTTCGTCCAGCCACGTTTGCCGA
>JAIOQB010000456.1 GCA_021413585.1 Planctomycetia bacterium | reverse complement strand
TCGCTTCGCGCGGCTCGGACGAGACGAACTCCCACCACCGCGAGCAATAGACTCCCAGCTTGCTGAGCGTGCCGAGTTGGTTGGCCGGATACGCCCGCACGATGTCGGAGACTTGCACCGGACTCTCGACTTGCTGCGGCTGGTTTCCCTTCCAGAGCCACGTTTTCATGACCAGTTGATACTTCTGGTTTTCCGCGGCCAGGGCGTCGATTTCCTTGCGCAGGCGGGCGAACTCGCCGCCGGCCCAATCCTGCGTTTGCCGCAGCTTTTCTTCCGCGGCGCGGACCTGCGGCGAATCGGCCGGGTAGTCGAGCTTCGCTTCGTCCACGGCCAGTCGGGCTGCTTCCTGCCGCGCGTTGACGCGGCCGATCTCGTCTCGTTCGATGCTCTTGCGGCGCTCCCACCGCTCGCGGGCGGCGGCGTGCGTCTCCTGAAACTTCTGCCAGCTTGCCGCCGGCGTGTTGGCCACTTCCTGGCCGTCGATCAGAAAGCGAACCGGCGTGCCGTAGAAACGGCCCAGCTTGAGTCGTTCCAGCACCATGCCCCACTCGGGAGCCGACTGCCCGGTCGTTTGAAAGTCGCTGACCCAATTGAAGTGTTCGCCGGTCAGCTCGTAGTTGCCAGTGCGGTAGAGGGTGCGCGTGGACTTGCCTTGTTGCTTCGCCAGCAGTACCTGTGCCGCCTCCTTGGACGGGGCCGGCACGGCGTCGAGCACCGCGGCGGAGGGCGTGTAGACTTCCGTGCGAGTCGGTTCGCCCAACAACATGCGGCCGTCAACCGTTTTGACTTCCAGCAGCGCCACGGGCCAAAAGGCTCCCAACGCGTTGATCGTAATGCCGATGATCAGCGTGACGATCATCAGCAGGCAGACCGCCAACGCGCCGCCGGCCAGCCAGATCATCGGCTCGCCGTTGGCCAGCATCGAGCCGTGTCCCGTCGTCTGACGACGCCACCGCGACCGCTTTTGCGGGGAAGTGGTTTTGTCAGGGATGGGGATGCTGAGGGTGGCCATGGTTTTTTGGCTGTCGGCTGTCAGCTATCGGCTGTCAGCTATTTTCGTTTGTGGTTAGTTGTCCGAAGTCCGTGGTCAGTTGGCTTTGCTGAGAGCCGAAAGCTGACAGCCGATAGCCGACAGCCCCTTCCCTCACATCTGATGTGCCCGTTTGCGGAATCGCAGCCGAACGATCTCGGCCGCCGTGTTGACTACGAATGTCATCAGGAATAACGTCAGCGCCGCCAGGAACAGCACGCGGTAGTGCATGCTTCCGGCCGGCGCCTCGGGCATCTCCACGGCGATCGTCGCGGACAGGGTGCGGAAGCCGTCGAAGATGTTCCACTTCATGATGGGCACATTGCCGGTGGCCATGAGCATGATCATCGTTTCACCCACGGCACGACCCAGGCCCACCATCACGGCGGAGAATAACCCACTGGTGGCGGCCGGGACGACGATCCGCACGGCGGTCTGCCATTGCGTCGCGCCGGCTCCCAGCGAGGCGGAGCGCAGGTGATCCGGCACGGTCGACAGGGCATCCTCGGCGATCGTGTAGATGATTGGGATGATCGCAAAGCCCATCATGAATCCCACGATCAGGGCATTCCGCTGCACGTACGTGCCGACATACGTCCCGCGAGGATCCAGTCCGCCGAAGGCCCAATTGCCTCCATGTGTCAGCAGCGCGGAAACGCCCATCGCAGCCAGCAGCGCCACCGCCGAGCCAAGAATGAACTTCAGCAAATTGACCCACGCCAGCCGGGACCGGCTGGAAAACGCGCTACGCGCGAGCCATGGATTGACGAACAGCCCCACGCAAATGGCCGTTCCCACGGCGGATAGGGGCAGCAACAGCAACACCCAGGCGCCAAACCCGGTGCCGATCTGGCCGTCGAGCCAGCGCATGATATCGCCGGCAAAGAACACGCGCTCCACCGCCGGCCCCAGCCCCCAGCCGGTCAGCACTCCCAGCGGCACGGCCAACAGCCCGATCAGCGGAAACCGCCACCGTTGCCACATCACCAGCCGCCGCTGCGGAATCAATTGCCACACGAACGCGCCCAGCAAAATCACAAACGGCACCGTGAAGAAGATCGTAATCACCTGCGGCACGATCCCCTGCACCAACTGGGCCAGCACGTTGCCCGCCAGAAAGCCCAGTACCACACTGGGCATGCTGGCCATCAGTTCGATCGTCGGCTTCACGCGGGCCCGCCAGCGAGGGTGCATGAACTCGCTGGCATACAAGGCCGCCAGCAAGGCCAGTGGCGCTCCGAACAGCATCGAGTAACAGGTGGCCTTGAGCGTGCCGAAGATGAGCGGCCGGAAACCCAGCTTCGGCTCGAAGTCCACCGTGCCGCCCGACGACTGCCACACATGCTCCGCCCCAGGGTAATCCTCATAATGCACCGGCAGCATCAGCGACGACCACGACACTTCCGGATAGCGCGGATTGAAATTGGCCGACCAGAGCCGATTGTCCGAGACGGCGTACAGCCGATCGTTCTTCACGCCGATGGCCGCTTCCACTACCGGTTGGCCGGTGGCGGCCGACTCGATCATCATCGATTCCGTCGTGACGTTGAACAGCCGAGTTCGGCCATCGGCGTACCCGGCCAGCGCCAGGCGGCTGCGGGCCGAGGCCCCCAGCGCGGTCACCGCCGCCGGGCTTCGCGGCAGTTCGTGGGCAGCAACCAGATGAATGCCGTCGCTAGTGCGAACGTCGGTGCCTCGCGTGCCAAACCAGGCGGTGAGTTGTCCGAGCGAGTCGCCAACCAGGATCGTCCTGCGGCCGATCAGTGGGGCCAGCGCGGTGAGCTTCGCAGCCGGATCCAATACCAATCGAAGCTCTTCCGCCACGGCCGGCGCGGAGAGATTTCGGGCGTCGATGCGCACCCCGTCTCCCGACTCCCACGCCAGCAGCACGTTTTCACCCTGGCCGGTTAGCAGCAGATGCCGTGGCGCCTGGCCGTCGCGGGCTTTGTACGGCAGCGCGATCTTGCGCGTCTTGAGCACCACCTCGTCAGTCATCTGGTTCTTCCGCTCGGTCACCAGTTCCAACAGCAGCTTGCCGTCGCCGGTGAGCGCGCAAAATATGGACTTGCCTCCTTCTGCCACCTGATCGATGAGCACGATCGGCGACGTGGAGACGCGGATCGACTCGTGGAACTTGGCGTCGACCTGTTGCAGGCGGAACTGGCCCTGGCGGGTGCGCTCGACGATGCCGTCCTTGAGGATCGCCCGTTGGCCAATCGGAAGCATGCGGAGCGCCTCAGGAACTTTGGCCGCTTCGACGAAAGAAGTGCGAAAGCCAATCTGCCCCAGCCGGACGGTGCCGTCGGCCAAGCCGAGTGCCGCTCCGGGCGAGTCGTTGGCAAACGCCGCGGCGGTGATTTTGACCGCCGCTGCGGGTGTCTTGCTCTGCGCCAATTCCAAGGGGCGCTGTTGGATCAACTCGCCCGTGTCGGCGCGGAAGATCGTCAGCATTTCGTCTTCAGAAAGCGACCAGCCGATCACGCCATATTCGTCGAGTCCCAGCCGCAGTTGGGGCGACGCCAGCTTGGGTAACGCCGACGTCTTTGCGGACGAAGTTTTGGCCGGCAGAAACAACGGCCACACCACATACGCCAGAAAGGCAAACACCGCCGTAACCGCCACGATCGTGCCGATGCCGCCGATCGTAATGCACCACCGCGCGGCCACGTCGCCGAGCCGAACACTCAGCGGCGTCTGTTTGCGTCGGGAGGGGATGGCCATGGGGGAATGTCTAATCGTGTAGTCATGTCGGGCAAAAATTCGTGGGTGCAAGCACCCACGCTACATCTACATCCATTACTCGCCGATCCCCGCCTCCTTGAGCATCTTGGCGGCGATCTTGGCCGTCAGCGGGTAGTAGCCATCTTTAACGACAACCTGCTGCCCCTGCCGGCTGAGCACGTACTTGATGAACTCGGCCCGCAGAGGATCAATTGGCGCCCCCGGCTTGATGTTCACGTACAGCCACAGGAACCGAGAAAGGGGATACTCGCCCGAGTAGGCGTTTTCCAGGTTGGCGACCACCGCGGTGGAATCGGCGTCGGGTGCCACCGCCACGGAGTTGACGTCGGCCGTTTTGGCGCCGATGCCGCTATAGCCGATGGCGAACTTGTCCTTGGCCACACCTTGGACGACGGACGAGCTGCCCGGCTGCTCCTTGACGCTGTCCTTATAATCTCCCTTGCCCAGAGCATGCTCTTTGAAATAACCGTACGTGCCGGAGGCCGAATTGCGGCCGTAGAGACTGATCGGGGCGCTGGCCCATTCACCGGCCAGGCCAAGCTGGCCCCAGCTTGTAATGTCGTTGGCAGAACCTTGCTTGCGGCTCTTGGAGAAGATCGCGTCAACCTGCTGGATGGTCAGCGACTTCAGCGGATTGTCTTTGTTCACGAACAGGGCCAGCATGTCGATGCTGGTGGCCAGGGCCTTGGGCTTATAGCCGAACTTCTTTTCAAAATCGTCGATTTCGGTCGACTTCATCTCGCGGCTCATTGGCCCGAATGTGGCGGAACCTTCGATCAGCGCCGGCGGGGCGGTGGCGGAACCTTTTCCTTCGATCTCGATCCGGACATTGGGATAGAACTCCCGAAAACCTTCCGCCCACAGGGTCATCTCGTTGTTCATCGTGTCGGAACCGACGCTCTTGATGGAACCCGAGATCCCCTGCACCGCCTTGTACTCGGGCAAGTCGCTGTCGACCGGCGTTTGGGCCTGGGCCGAGGGGGAAACGAGCGCCGCCGCCAACGCGCCGGCTGTCATAACGAGGCAGAGAATGCGGTTCATAATCGGTGCTCCAGTCAGCTTTACGTGTCGGGCAATTAACCCAGACGATAATCCGCAACGCTGCCACTTGACCATGGTTCGATGAAGGGGGAGTGGTTGGATTGTTAAGAAATGATGAAGTTCGGGCCTGCGGAAGTCCCGATCTTTGCCTGGAACGATCGACCTGCCCAGGTTCGGTCACCGGGCTGTCATTCGGCTACCCGGTCGAGGCGGCCATTGACGGCCAACCTTCGGCGCGTCATTCTCGACAAATTCAGGCCGAATGGGGTTGGCCCCGGCGAGCGTGGCATCCGGCAACTAAACGGCTAGGAATCATTGATCCATGAGCAAGCACTTGCACCGCGACCTGGAAGCGCTGGAAGAGCAACTGCTGGCGATGTCGGCCAAGGTGGAAGAGATGATCGCCCAGGCCTGCGCTGCGTTGCGGGATCGTCGCGGCGACTTGGCCGCCGAGGTGATGCAGGCAGATAACGAGGTCGACCAGCAAGAGGTGTTGATCGAAGAGGAATGCCTGAAGATTCTGGCGCTGCACCAGCCGGTGGCGATCGACCTGCGGCGCGTGACCGCCGTGCTGAAGATCAACAACGATCTGGAACGGATCGCCGATTTAGCCACCAGCGTGGCGGAGCGGGCCACACGGCTGTCGATGCATCCGGCCTTTCCCATTCCCCAGGAACTGACCCAGATGGCCGGGTTGGCCATCTCGATGGTCCGCGACGCGCTCGACGCGTTTGTGCGTCTCGACGTGGCCAAGGCCCGCAATGTTTGCGTTCGCGACCACGCGGTGGATGCGATCTACTATCACCTGATCGACGTCTTCTTCGCCATGATGATGCAGGATTCCAACGTCATCAAGGCGGCCATCCATTGCGACGCCGCGGCCCGCAGCCTGGAACGGATCGCCGATCACGCCACGAACATCGCCGAGGACGTACTGTATCTGGTGGAAGGGGAGATCGCCCGGCACAAGCATCTGCCGCAGCAGCCGAAATAACGGGCGGCGCAGCCGAATTAACAGAGCGGCTTTTTTGCCGTGCTGTTTTCTTGGCGATCGCCTGCTAAAATACCTTCCAGACAGGCGCCGTGCTTCGAGTACAGGGTAGAAGGGATGACTGGGCCATGACCTCACTCAAGGGCCACCTGCTGGTCGCGTCGCGGCAATTGGCCGATCCTAACTTCCGCGAGACGGTGGTATTGCTGGTCGAGCACAACGGCGACGGCGCGTTTGGCATCGTGCTCAATCGCCCCAGCAGCACGACAGTGCAGGACGTGTGGTCGCAAGTCGGCGAAGCGCCGACCGAATCGACCGAGTCGATCAACGTCGGCGGCCCGGTGGTCGGCCCGTTGATGGCCCTGCACAATGCCGAGCAACTCTCCGAGGCGGAAGTCCTGCCGGGTGTTCACCTGGCCACGCACCGCGATCATTTGAACCAGATCGTGCGCAGCCCGGCCGTGACATTTCGTTTGTTCAGCGGGTATGCCGGTTGGGGCGGCGGTCAACTAGAGGCGGAGTTGGAAGCGGGAGGCTGGCTGACGCGCCCCGCTAACCGGGATTACATTTTCTACCAGCAGGACGATCTGTGGCGCAAAGTGGGCCACGACATCACGGCCGGCGTGCTTGGACCGATGCTGAAGCGGGACGACCTGCCGCACGATCCGTCGCTCAATTGACGGTGCGTATTTTGTTGGACGAGCGAGACGACGTTGTTAGCCGCCGCTCCCCGAGCGGCGCGTCCGCCGGCCGGCTAACTCAGCGCCACTTGAACCGCCATGCCGCCGCGCGATGATCGCCCGCGGTCCGGCCGGCGTCGGCGTAAGCAGCAGCGTGGCGGACTCTTCCCCCACGGGCCGCAGCCGGCGCAGCACTTTTGCTGGCTCGAGATCGACTCCCCGCTTTTTTACTTCCAACGTGCCGACGCGGCGTTGCTTTAGCGCAGCGCGCACCTGCCGCAGATCGAGCGGCAACACCTCCAGCACTTCAAAGCAAGTGACCAGTGGACTTTCATGCGGCGCATCGGCGGTGAGATATTCCGTGTCGCGCCCTACCGCTTCGAGTTGGCCCAGTCGCGCGAGTTCACCCGTTAAGTGCGCGGCCAGCACCGCCGGATTTGGCTCCAGCACATATCTGGCGATTTGTGACGCGATCGCCAGCGGCACGTCGGGCTGTCCACAAATCGAACCAAAAACTGTTCCATCCGCCGTGAGCGCCGTGGCGCGGCGCTCACCCGACCGGTTGGCCAGCGGCCCGAACCATGCCACTTGCTGGCGGCAGTGCCGGTCGCGGCTGATCCATTCTCGTTCCGCTCGCGCAGTCCAATCGTCAGGCACGTCAGCGCCCGGAGCGAGCTTCATGGCGACTCTCCCCAATTCACCGCTGCGATCCAACAGATCGGTGAGCGCCTCGGCCGACGGTTGGCCGACTTCCACATGGCTGGTGCGGCGTCCTTGCGGCCGACGGTCGGGATCGATGTGCCATGCCGCGAACTGGCGGATGTCGAGCGCGGTGACGTCGGCAATCTGCAGTTCGCCCGACACGCCGCAGGCGTCCAGGTTCGCGTGCGCGAGCGTGGCCGCGATCGGATCAAGATCGACGCCGATTGCCCGTCGCCCGCCGCGGCCGAGCGCGATCAGATCGCCGCCGATGCCGCAGCAGAGATCGGCAACACTTCTAACTGCACCTTGATCCAGCGTGTCAAAGCGCAGGGCTTTGTACGCCGCCACCCATTGATCGGTGGACTGTTCGAGCCCGCGCGGCGTGAAGAACATCCGTTCCGCTGCGGCGAACTTCTTGCGGGCCCGCTGACGAAGTTCGACCTGTTCCAGCACCAGGTGCGCCCGCGCCGGCGTGAGCCGGCGGCGCAGCGTCTCCACCGCGCGGTGCAGTGGCAACGCCTGGGCCGACATCTCGGCCAGATATTCCGCGGCCGCTGGGCTGACAAGCCACCGGTAGTCATCGAGATCGGCGGCGGAATTCATGGGCGACATGTACTGCGAAGATACAGGGCGGGACTGGACCCGGACCATTGTAGCGATTCAGCCGAAGAGTGTGGCGATCGCCAGCCCCGCGGCGGTGTGCAACTTGTCTGACAGTTCGGAAGCAACAGCCGCGCCGGACGTGCGTTGCGTAGCGAAT
>JAIOQB010000146.1 GCA_021413585.1 Planctomycetia bacterium | reverse complement strand
GCCAGTTGCACGCGGCCCGTGAACAAGGCGTTGCTGCCGACCACTTCTTCCAGCTCAGGCGGCGTGGGGACCTGCGGGTTCGAGATGATCACGTTCTGGGCGCCGATCGAGCCGGTCAGCGACAAGTCGGGCCGATCCGGGAACAGGTAGCCCAGGCTCAACTGGCCCCCTGCCCGCTTTTCACGCCACGACGTGTAATCGCGTTCAAAGTAAAACGCGCTCACACCAAAGCTGAACGGCATGTCCATGAAGTACGGGTCTTGCAAGCTGGCGGAATAGCGCTGCACCTGCGTGCCGGGCAATGCCTCGAGCCGCAACCGCTGGCCGCCGCCGCGGAAGGCGGTGCCGTTGACCCAGTCCGCCGTCTTGAACGACGGCCGGAAGAGGTCGAAGTTCTGCTCGTCGAGCACGATGTTGCCCACCAGGCCCGCGTCGGAGTTCACGCCGACGCCGAGCATTAGTCGGCCGGTTTGCGTTTCCTGCAGCATGACGTCCATGTCGAGCGGTTTGCCGTCGAGCGGATTGTCCACATAACCCGGTTCGTTGGGAACCACCAGCGGCGAGTTGGGCGTCGATTGGCCGAACGCAGCCGGAATCGCCGGCGTGCCGCCCGTGGCGGTCGGTTGATAGGTGGTCGTCGGCGTCTGGTTCACACCGGTGCCGGCCGGATAGTAAGTCGGGGCGGCGGGAGCGGCGGGAGGCGGTCCTGCCGGGTAAACGGGGGCCAACACATTCGCGCCATAACTGGGGCTTTGCCCGCGGATGATCGTTCCGCCGTTGGCTTCCGCGACGTATGGACGGCGGTACGGCATCGGCGCGAGAACTTCTGCGACGGGAGCTTGAGCAACGGGCGCACCCGCAGGAGGCGCCGCGACGGCCGTCGAGTCGCCGGACGCCGGTTTCGGCTCGGTCACGTTGGGCGACCACGAAGTCCGCGGCGCGTATTCATCGCGAGGCGTAGATTCTTTTGAACGGTAGTCCTGGCCCGCTGCGCCGGGGGTTGTTGTGGCCGCGCCTGAGGTGGCTCCGGCGCCAACAACGGCCGGGGCTCGGACGGCAGCGCCGGGAGACGCAGCCGAAGCCCCTTGCGGCACAATCGTGGTCGAGGGTTTGGGAGGCCATGTTTGGCCGTTTCTGGTCTGGGTGCCGTCGTCGCTATCGTGCAATGCCGGCGCGTGATGCTCAAACAGTGCCGCGCGAGGAAGCGTCCCATCGGTCCGCTGCGGCCACGCAGCGCACCCCGACAGCGCAACCGCCGCCATCAATAAGCACACGCCCCATAGCCCCGGGCTCCGCCCGGGGGTATTTCGCGCGGCATCACGGCGCCAGCAATTTGTAATTCGATCAAATCTCAAGACTGGCTCCACGGGTAATGCAACGTGGGAGCGGAACCGCCTTGCGACGGTCCTCCCTGCTGCGAGTCGGGATAGAGCCAGATGTCGATTCCTTCTGGTTTGTCGAGATCGCGTTGGCGGTGCGGCTCTTCTCGTCTTCCTCGCCCGGTTTGTGGAACACGATCTGCGGACGAACGCCACGGGCGGCATCGGTGGCGAACACGGCCGCCGCCCGCAACCGGCGCTCACTATCGCGAATCTTGCGGATGTCAGCCACGTCGCCGGGACGGAACGACAGGCGATTCAGCGCCACCTGGCGGCGAGTGTGGGGATTGTCGCCGCCGATCGTAACGTTGATCTTGCCGATGCGGTAGCGGCTTCCCTCGGTGATTTCATAGACCAGATCCAATTGCGGCTCGTTCTCCATCAACCGGGGCGATGCCTGGACCTGAGCCATCACGTGCCCCACGCCGCCGTAGGCGTCGGTCAGGGCCGTGGTGCTCTTGTTCATCTTCGATTGGTCGAAGTATTCGCCGGCTTTCAGGTCGACCAATGGCTGGAGCTGCTCGGTGTCGAAGATCTTGTTGCCCGTGAACGTGACGCTGCGGACGGTGAACCGGGGCCCTTCGTCGATCACGAACGTCAGGTACAGCCACTTACCGGTGGGGTCGTACTTCAGCTCGCGGCCGATGCGGGCCTTGGCGTAGCCGAGCCCGCGGTAGTAGGCGGTCAGCCGCTGCACGTCTTCGTCGATCTTGCGGTTGTCGAC
>JAIOQB010000220.1 GCA_021413585.1 Planctomycetia bacterium | reverse complement strand
CAACTCGTCGGCCAGTTCTGGCGATCTCTACCTTTTCTCGCTTGGATTTGGCGGCGTTGCGATGGGCACCTCGACTGGTGGCTGGAACGACAACCAGTGGCACCACGTCGCTGTAGTGAGCGATTCAGGGAACGTGTTCCGCATTTATGTCGATGGCGTGCAGCGTGCCAGCCTGACAAATAACATGACGGTGGCGTACAGCGATAGCAGTGACTCGATTATCCGCATCGGAAAAGACGGTGCCCTGACTGATCGTGATTACGCGGGCTACATCGACGACTTGCGAATCACGACATTGTGTCGCTACCCGAATGGCACCACGTTCACCCCAGCCACAGCGGCATTCCCTGACTCATGAGATCCCCCATCTTCCTCGCCGCGATCCTCACCGCCGCGCTCGCCGCTGGCGTGATCGCGGCACGGGCAACGGCGGCGTTCACGCGGTTCGTGATTGGCAGAACACTGGGCATGGAGTGGTGAGACTATGAGCAGCACATACACGCAGCTTCCCGGCACGATGAATCTCGCGTTCAAAAAGAACGGTGACTTCGCCACCCTCATCGACTTCGACGGCACCAGCCTCGTCGGGTTTTCCGTCACGGCCAGCGTGACGAGTCTCGTCACCGGCGCGGCTGTAGTGCCATTCACGACGAGCATCACCGACGCCTCGGCTGGACAGGTCAATATCGCACTCACCGACACGCAGACCGCCGCCTTGCCCGCTGGCACCTACGGCTGGCAGTTGGACTGGACGGCTCCCGGCAGCGTGCAGCGGACGGCTCTCAGTGGAACAGTCGAGGTGTACGCATGACGCAGATCACAGCGACCGTCAACTCGCAGCCGATCACGGCGAGCGTCAACGCCTCGGGGAGCATCTCCGCGAGCGTCGGCTCGTCGGTCGTTACGGCAAACGCTGGCGGCGGCATCGGGCCGCAGGGACCGGCTGGCACCGATGGCGGCACGCTTGAGCAACTGAGCAACGTGCAGATCGTCTCGGCTCAGAATGGCGATGTGTTGCGGTACTCAAACAGCAAATGGCGGAACTACGCCGAAGGCGATCTGATTTTAGACGGACAAAATTTCTAGGAGAATCAACATGGCAAATCGTCTGCGGCTGAAGCGTCGAGTGTCGGGCAACGCTGGCGCACCGGCAACACTCTTGAACGGCGAGTGCGCCGTAAACGAGATTGATAATGTCGTTTGGTACGGCAAGGGTCTGGGCCAAGATGGCAACGCAACGTCGGTCATCGCGATTGGCGGCGACGGCGTGTTCGCCACGAAGTCTTATGTCACGTCTGCGGTTGCTGCCGTTGACGTGTCGGGCCAGCTTGCGAGCTACCTGACTACCGCGAACGCGGCGACGACCTACCTGACCATCTCATCGGCAAGTAGCACCTACCTCTCGCAGGCGTCGGCGAGCAGCACCTATGCACCTCTGGCGTCTCCGTCATTCACTTCCTCGCCTACCACGCCAAATGTCACGGCTGGCGACTCTTCGACGAAGATTGCGAACACTTCGTTCGTGATGACGGCGGTGGCGAATCTGGTGGCAAGTGCCCCAGAGGCGTTGAATACGCTCAACGAGTTGGCGACGGCACTCGGTAACGACGCCAGTTTCTCCACGACCATCTCGACCAGCATCGGCGGCAAGCTTGCTAAGGCCAGCAACCTGAGCGACTTGGTCGACGCGGCGACGGCCCGCACGAACCTCGGCCTCGGGACGATGGCAACTCAGGCCGCAAGCAATGTGAATATCACGGGTGGCAGCATCGACAATCTGGTTATCGATTCAGGAACCTTCTAAGCGTGGCAAACGTCGTCCGAAACCCGTACAGCAACACGGCTGGCAATACGCCCAGTTCGCTCGGGAACGGCGTCATCGGAGTGAACCAAGCGGACGGTCGCATATTCTTCCGCAACAGTGCTGGTGCAGTCGCGACGTTCTCGTCGATTGCGTCGTTTGCCACGACGGCCAGTTTCCCCGCGACGGGTCTGGCGAATGTCATGTATTTGGCGTCTGACACGTCGAGGCTCTTTCAATGGAACGGCGTCTACGTCGAGGTTGGCGTCTCTGGCGGGGGTGGTGGCGGCGGTTCTTCCTCTGCATCCGACCTGACAAGCGGCACGCTTGACGAGGCACGTTTGTCGTTCGTCCCGCTGCATCCTTTTCTTCTCATGGGGGGCTGACGCATGGCACAGACACACAAGGTTTTGGGACAAAGCAACCCAGCGGCGACGACGCTCACAACGCTCTACACGGTGCCAGCGGCTACGCAGGCAATCGTGTCGTCGATTGTGATATGCAACCAAGCCACGGCATCTGGAACCTACCGAGTCGCGGTTCGCCCGGCAGGCGCATCGGCGGCGGCGCTTCACTATGTCGTCTGGGATTCCGCGATCCCAGCCTCTGACTCAATCGCACTCACACTAGGGATCACGCTTGCGGCCACTGATGTGATAAGCGTCTACAGCAGTAGTAGTGCAATGTCGTTTCATGCCTACGGGGTGGAGATCAGCTAGTGAACACCAGACTTACCAGCGCAGGCACGCTGCGGCGGTCCTCGCTGGCTCTACAGTCGCCTGCCTTGCAGCCGGTGCGATACCTCGTCGTTGGCGGCGGTGCTTCTGGCGGTGCTGGCTCTCGCGGTGCTGGCGGCGGTGCTGGCGGACTCTGCACAGGCACGGCCTACGTGGTGCCGGGCGTCACATACACGATTGCTGTCGGTGCTGGCGGCAGCGTAGACGCATGGACCGACGCAAACTTGATCCGCCACGGCTCGCCGGGCACGTCGTCTCTAGCCTTTGGCATTACAGCGTTTGGCGGCGGCGGCGCTGGTGGCGGCGACAATGGGCGGGCCGACCGGATTGGGGGCTCTGGCGGCGGCGCGTGGTGGACTGGCACGGCTGGTGCGGGAGTCACGGCGCAGGGCAACAGCGGCGGAAACGGAATTACTACGGGTTCGTTTGGCGCTGGTGGTGGTGGAGGTGGTGGAGGCGTTGGCGGCTCCGCGACTTCCACCGTTGGTGGCAACGGCGGCGCGGGTGTCAACAGCGACATCACGGGCACCAGCACCGGCTACGCGGGTGGCGGCAGTGGAGCAAACTACAACTCCGCCACGTCTGGCTCGTCCTCCAGCGGAGGTGGGAAAGGCCGGAACAATAACCCGAGCAATCAGACCGGCACATCTGGCACGGCAAGCACCGGTGGTGGCGGTGGTTCTGGAGGTAGTGGTGGTTCCGGCGTAGTGATCCTACGGAGCCTATCGCCAGCAATCGCTACCACAGGCTCTCCAACAGTGTCGCGTGTCGGCGTAGATTACCTGTACACGTTCACTGGCGCAGGGAGCATCACGTTCTAACAATGGCACACTTCGCAGAACTGTCAGAAGAGAACGTGGTCGTCGCGGTGCTTGTCGTCAGCAACGACGTGCTGATGGTGAACGGCGTCGAGCAAGAACAGCTTGGCGTCGATCTGCTTGAGTCGCTGCTCGGACATCGCAGGTGGAAGCAAACGTCGTACAACGGACGACGACGGCGGCACTACGCAGGCATCGGTTACCAGTACAGAGAAGACACCGACATGTTTGTGCCTCCATGTCCCGGCGAGGGATGGACGCTGGATGACGCGACGGGGACGTGGGTGGAGGCGAATCCCTAGACCACCTTCGGCAGGACGCTCGGGGCCGGCACGCCTGGGCTGACGATGCGTGGATCAAGGTACTTCTTCGTCACCGCGGGACTCGAGTGATCAAGCAACCTTTGGGCCGACCCGCCGGCAGCTTCGTAGTAGCTCGCCGTCGTCTTGCGGATGCGATGAAACTTGCACCGGCGATCGCTGGGGAGCCCAGCCCGCTGAAGGATGATCTTCAGGATTCGCCACAGACAAGTGCGATGCCGATCCCAAGGAATCGCCGTGTCGTCGGGACCGCGGCGGATCGCCAGCAAAGCGTCGGCGCATTCGACGCTTATCTCGCGGAGGATGTCTCGCCGCCTGCCCTTCCTCTCCTCGGCGCGAAAGATGACGTTGCACCCGCGAACGTCGCTGGCCCGCACGCTGACGACTGAAGCGATGCGTTCGCCCGTGTCGTAGCACAGAAGTAAGATGGCCTTCCACACCGAGGCGGCGGGGGAGCCGCCGATGCGGCCCTGCTCCTGCGCGGCCGAGGCGAGGATCGACTTCATTTCGTCGGTCATCCATGCCTCTGGAATTCGATCGGGCACGATGATGCGAGGCACCTGGGGCCAAGTGTCGACAAACTTGCGACGGGCACAGAACTCCCAGAGGGCGCGGAGTTGCGCGCGGTCCTTCGCCGCCGTGGCCGCCGACATCTTGCGGACACGGTAGGCAAGGAATCGGGCAACCGACAGCTCCTCAAGGTCGATCGTCTCAGGCGGTCGCCCGAGCACTTCACCCCAGGATCGCAGGGTGTAGCCGTATAGGGTGATCGTGCGATCGCAAACGCCGGTCAGCGGCGCGTAGAAATCGCGTAAAACATGGTGCAGCAAAATGGCGAGGATCTCCGTCGCTAGGAGTACCACTTCCATGCAATCGGTCAACCCGCAGGCGTCCTGCCTGCGGCCTATAGGAATTTCGCCAACATTTCCGCCGTCAGCACATAAGCCCTTGTCAGCCGGCAGGTCGGCCACTCTGGCCCGACCTGCAACCGCCATTTCTTCTTGGCCTTGGCAATCGCCTCGTTCGCCGAATCGGCGTGGACGACGACCTCGTCGGCGTCTTCCACGGCGTATCCGCCCTTCGGGCCAGCGTCAGACCAGTCGCAAATCACGGTATATTTCCTCATCGGGCTACCTCCATGTAGACTTGGACGGCTGGCGTAATGCCGGCCGATCGGGGCCAGGGTGGCTTCCAACGACGTATATTCAAATCCCCTATCCTCCACTCGTCAATAGGAGCCGTGACGGTTTTCGGGAATTGGCTTTTCGCCCCGTCGCAGGGGTATGCTCCCTGTGGCGGCAAGACCGCCAGAAGGCGGGACACATGGCAAAGACGAAGATCGATCAAGCAATTGGCTCCTGGGAGGCCGCGTGCCTCCTCGGCGTGCATTGGACGACCCCGGCCCGAATGGTCGAGAAAGGGCTCCTAACGAGCCGCACGCTGGCATCCCCGGTCGTGAGCGACCCGGAGCGGGTCTTTACCGTCTACAGCCTCGCCGAGTGCGAGAAAGACTGGGAGGACTACGCCGAGCAGTTGAAGCAGGGCGGCAGCGGCAAGCGGCCTCGAGCTGGAGTCGACCTGCGACCCCCGATGGTCAAGGCACTAGCCTCGCTCGAGAACAAGATCGCATTTGGCGATGCCGTATCGACCGGCGAGGCCGCGGAGATCATGGGCGTGCATTGGACATTCCCGCCGCGGATGGCGCAGCAAGGAAAGATCGCGGCACGCATCCTCGTGAACGCAAGGAACAACCGCAGTCGATGCTGGATATTCTCTCGGGCTTCCTGCGAAGCCAACGTGTCCCTCGCCCGTCGTCTGCAATCTGCCGGCACGAAAAAAGGTCGGCATAGAAACCTCGCTTGACCGATCTGACTCAGTAGCCTAATATCCTGCCCACCGCAAAGGAGTGCAGGATGCTTTGGACTCATCAGCAGGAAGCTATCGAGTGGTCCGACGGCCGCCGGGATGTACTTCTCTGGATCGGCATGGGCGCGGGGAAAACCCGCACGACGCTTGAAATAATCAAGCGGATGATGCTGGCCGGCAGCATTCGCCGTATTCTCGTCGGATGCCCGAAGGCCGTGATTCCCGCGTGGTTCAAACAGGCCAAGCTGTGGCTTCCCGAAATCCGCGTCATCCTGCTCGACCGCGGCTCCTCGGCCGACAAAGGCCGGCAGCTCATGGCCGCGATGGCCGATACATCGCCGGCTATCGTCGTGAGCAATTACGAAAGCCTCTGGCGAATCAAGGAAATCGAGAAGCTCCTCTGGGACTGCCTCGTCTGGGATGAGGTTCACCGCCTCAAGTCGCCGTCGGGGGCCGCGAGCAAGTGGGCCGCCAAGATGTGCAAGAAGAACCCGACCGCGAAGCGGATCGGCCTTAGCGGCACGCTCCTCGCCCAGTCGCCGCTCGACGCCTACGGGACTTGGCGAGCCGTCGAATCGCCGGAATGCCCGACGTTCGGCCCGTTCTACGGCCTGTTCAAAGCGACCTACGCGATCACGAACCCCGCGATCCCCGGCATGGTCATCGGCTGGCGGAACAAAGAACAGTTCGCGGCCAGAGTTGCGGCCACGACGTTCCAGAGGAAGTCGGAGGATGTCCTTGATTTGCCGCCGATCCACCACGTCGAAGTGCCGGTCGAAATGACGGCCAAGGAAGGCAAGGTTTACACCCAATTGGAGAAGGATTTTTGCGCCGAGGTCGACGGCGGATTCATCACGCCCGCCAACGCGATGGTCGGTCTGCTGCGAATGCTCCAGGCCACCAGCGGATTCATGAGACTCGACGACACGGCCGCCGCGAGGCAGATCGACGACGTGCCGTCGAAGCGGGCCGCGTTCGCGGAGATGCTCGAGGATATGCCCGAGCATGAACCGCTCGTCGTGTTCTGTCGGTTCCGGTCGGATATCGACAGTGTCCTCCACGTTTGTGCGCAACTGGGTCGCACGGCGAGTGAGCTATCGGGTAAAGTGGATTCCCTTGCCGCGTGGCAGGCCGGTGAGACCGCCGTTTTGGTTGCTCAGATTCAGTCAGGCGGAATCGGAATTGATCTCACCAGGGCCGCCGTCGGCTGCTTCTATAGCCTCGGCCATTCGCTCTCCGAATGGCTGCAAGCGATCGCCCGCCTGCACCGACCTGGGCAGGAACGAAACACGCGGTTTTTTAGTCTGGTTGCACAGCTACAGGGAAAGACAACGGCCGACGGCCGCGTGTATGAAGCCCTATCCAGCAGAAAGGAAGTGATCGATGTCGTTTGCAATTCCTACCGAACAAGACAGCACGCTCTCGACCGCGCTTGAAAAGATCAGCCTGATCGACCGCGAAATCGACGTGGCCGAACTGGCCGTAAAGGAGTTGAAGAAGAAGCGAGATGTGCTCGCGAACATCGCCGTCGAGGAAATGACGGCAGGACGCCTGGACGGAGTCCGGGTCGCCGGAAGGAGTTGGCGGGTGGAGTGGGATCACTCCGTTTCCGCCACGGCTGACAACAAGGATGCGGTGTTGGCTGCGGCACGGGCAGCAGGGATGGAGGCACAGCTCATTGGCGTCAATACGAGCCAACTGAAGTCTGTGCTCAAGGAGATGCACAAAGCCGCGGGCAAGGATGCCCGTGAGCCTTGGGCTGAAGGGACGGCGTTCGCCGGCCTCGTCAGCGAGTTCGTCCGGCCCGTGCTCAGGCACGTCACGGTCGGTTGAGGTTGATTGCCACGCGGGCGTGTTGCCTGCGTGGCTGGTTGATGGATCAGTAACACGCTCTAGGAGAAAACCATGAGCACTGCAATTTCGACGAATGTGAAGACCATTGATTACCCCGCGCTCTCGCCGACAAGTCGGCAGGCGAGGATCATTCAGGCGAACCTCGAGGGCGAGCCGATGCGGGAGCAGGACTTGATCCGCGTTCCCACGCCGGCCGGCGGTGGCACTGTGTGGAGCATCGACAACCAGGGCAACGTGGAGACGACCGAAGAGATCGTCGGCATCCTCGTTGCCGAGGGAAGGAGGGGCACGCTGTGGCCGAAGGATGATCCGTTGGACATGAGGCCCGTGATCCAGTCGCATGATTTGATCATCGGCTATAGGACAAGCGATGACTTGGGCGATTGCGATCCCAAGGCCCTGGAAAAGTACCGGATTGGCGACCGCAAATATGACTGGACGGCGCTCTCCACTGGCCCTGAGTTCGGCTGGGGTTCGGGCAAGGGCGGCGGCCGGTCGCGGAAGGTCAAGGAGAGCCGCGTGCTCGCCATCTTGCGAGAGGGTGAGACGTGGCCGATCCTCGTGACCGTCGGGCCGGGTTCGCTCGCGAACTGGCTGCCGTTCAGGAAGCGGATGCCCTCGTTCGTGTACGAGTGCGTCATCGGCTTGAAGTTGACGAAGATCAAGAACTCGGGGGGTCAGCCCTACTCGCAGATCGTGCCGCGCATCGTCGGCACCATCAACGAGGAGCAGGGTGAGGTCGCTCTCAAGGTCTACCACGGCCCGCTGTCGGCCATGTTCAACGCGCCGCCCGCGGGGGCCAGCGTGAACGCTGCCGACCTGGGCGACGAGTGATTTTGCCGTCGGGCCGGCGGCGAGACACGCCGGTCACATCGTCCCAGCGTGCCGGCAGCCTATGCCTCGACGTGGCTTTGTAACTCGAGGAAGTCGTCGAAGATCACCCGTGCAACTCTCGCGGGCCTGAGACGGCGAACTTAAA
>JAIOQB010000516.1 GCA_021413585.1 Planctomycetia bacterium | reverse complement strand
GGGGCAGAACGGAAATCGCTCCCCCCTCGCTTGCGCTCGTGCGCTTCGGGCTAGTGATGCCTTCAATCGTCTGTGCAGGATACCCGATCACCCGCGATCAAAAAAAGAAGCCGGAGGGCGGGCGGCCCCCCGGCTTCGCATTCATTGGTTCATTTTTTGCCGAACAGTTTGGTTACTACCACCGGCCGTGGGGCAACCAATCACGAACCGTAATAAGTGACCAACACATCGCCGCAATTCTTGAAAGTCACGGTCAACGTGTAGCCGTTGCACCAGGTGTAGGTGACCACGCCACGTCCCAGCACGCCGCAGCGGTCGCTGACGCACGGCTTGCCCTTGCAACAGGCGGGCAGACAGACCGGAACCTCAATCGGGCAAGCGGTGCAGCAGCAGGGATCCTTGACGGTCAACTTCTCTTTCTGGGGCGGCTTGCAGTCACAACCGCAGTCGCAACATGCCTTGCGGCAGGGGCGCTTGGTGCGGTATTCGATGCACGGCTTGGCACAGCACTTCTTCTCGCACGGCTTTGCCTCGCAGCTTTTCGTTTCGCACTTGGGGGCGGCGGCGCAATCGCTGGTCTTTTGAGCGGCCGACTTCATGGCCGACGCCTGCGGGGACGCGTTGGTTGCCGCCAGAACGCCCGCCTCGCAACGGGTCGCCATCCAAGCCGCAGCGCACACACCTGCCACAGCCACCATCATTCGCTTTCGAGAAATCATCGTCGCAAGCTCCTCAAGTTTGTCTTGTTGTCCGTCCAAGCCCGTTCGGACCAATAGCCCGATCAAAGCGGCCCTGGCTCTGACCCCGCTCGCCCAGGGCGTTGCCGTGGGGGGGTGTCAGCCTGCCAAAGTCTACTTTGTTAAACGGGGTAAGTGTAGGGCCCGGAGATGATTGGAGCGACTTTGCCGGCCAGTTCGCTCTGCCAACCACACCGCCTGTTAGCGCAGCTGCCCCAGCGGCGCGTCCAGCCCGGCCTCATCAGCATTTACGGCCGCTCCCTCACCCCGCCATCTTTCGCGGCGAAGGGAGATTTCGCAAACCCAAGCCTATCGGGCCCCTTCCGCCACCGTCGCGGCCCGCTGGCGGCCGGGTTGAGAACCATTGCTCGGCGGGCCATTCGTCCCCCCCTCGTGCAGGTGCCGACGGGTACGCGGCTTCTCCGTATGAAACCGGGCGTGCAGCGAGTCCCAGTCGAGGTGCAGCGTGCCGCCCACGGACTCGTGCTGCCGGGCCCAGTTCATTAGCAAGTCGAGGCAGGCATGGTCGATGTAGTCCAGATGCTCGAAATCAACATGCAGCGCCGCGCCGCGGGGAACCTGCTTCAACTGCATTGCCAACTGCGGCAGCCGGATGAACGTGGCCGCTCCACGCAGCTTGAGCGTGGCGGATCGCCCGCCGTCGGCCACGGTCAAATCCTGATCCAGATGCGTTATCGTGTACAGCAGCTTGGCTGCGGCGAGCGCCAAACCCACTAGCACCCCGACGAGCAGATCTTTGGCCACAATCACCGTCAACGTCGCGGCGTAAATCGCCAGTTCGCCCCGGCCGTATTGAGCCAGCTTCTTCATCGCCTTGATGTCGACCAGCTTAAATCCGGTGTATACGAGAATCGCTCCGAGGCACGACTTGGGGACAAAACCCATTACCTGCGGCAGCGCCACGACGAACAGCAGCAGCCACCCGCCGTGCAGAATCGTCGAGAGCCGCGTACGGCCGCCGGCTTGCACGTTGGCCGAGCTGCGCACGATCACGCCCGTCATCGGCAGCGTGCCGAGCATTCCACACAGCAGATTGCCGACGCCTTGAGCGGCCAACTCCCGGTCGTATTTGGCGCGAGGGCCATGATGCAATTGATCCAAGGCCGTGGTGCAGAGCAGCGTCTCGGCGCTGGCGATCGCGGCCAGCACCAGCCCGGCGGTGAGAATCGAGGGCGACATCAGCAACTGCAGCGAAGTCGAATTGGGAAAGCTCATTTCATCCATCAGGTTTGTCGGCACCTGGATTTTCAGCACGCCGGGCGCCATCAACGCGGCGGCCACGCTGGCTACGATCACCGCCACCAGCGAGGCCGGCACGATTCGCAGCTTGGCCGGCGTGAGCTTTTGCCAGGCGAGGAGCGTCACGATCGTCAGCACGCCGATCAGGGCGGCCAGATGATGCGTTTTGCCAGTGCCGGGTGAGACGGCCTTGACGATCGCGTTGGGAATCGTGAGCAGGTTGTCGAGGCCGCGCCCGCGGGGAGCGTCGTCGATCATCACATGAAACTGGCTGGCCAAAATCAGCACGCCAATGCCGGCCAGCATACCGTAGATCACCGCCGGAGACACCGCGCGGAACCATTGCCCCAGCTTCAGCAGCCCGGAGAGCAACTGCACCGCACCGCACAGGAACACCGCTGCCCCCAGCGCCAGCATGGCGTGCTCGGTGGCCTGCGATTCCAGAGCCTGGCGAGCCGTATCGGCCAGCTTGCTCAGGTCTCCGTGCGGCGAGAGGAACGCGTTCCGCTGGGACTCGACCAATTGATACACAATCACAAACAGCCCGGCCGCTGGCCCGCTCACCTGCAGCGGCGCCCCGGCCAACAGCCCTACGACGATGCCGCCGATGATGCCCGTGATCAAGCCGCGTGCCGGATCGACCCCCGACGCCACCGCCACTCCCATCGATAGCGGCAGGGCGACGAGAAACACGACGATCGACGCCATGAAGTCCGCTCGCCAGAAGGAAAAAATTCCTGGCGACGTGGTGAGAGTTTCGCCTGCCTCTGGTTCGTGCGTCGGTTGAATGCTATTAGCGCTGCATGGCATGGGTGGCTGCTCCGTGAGTTCGGTTACGGGAATTATTTATTGGAGTGGTGCGGTGTAAAATCCTGATCTACGTGCCGCTCACTAGCCCGAAGCGCGAGCGAGGGGGCGCGGCTCTCCGTCCCTCGCTGGCGCTTCGGGCTGGTGCTTTGTCACGGCTTAATATTCGGATCAGCCGCAGGGCGCTAGTCCCCGGTTCGTGCCACAAAAACCGGGGGCTAGCGCCCTGCGGCTGATAGGCGCAATCCGAATTTCTAGCGTTGACAAAGCACTAGTGAGCTTTCCTTTGTGCTAACCCGCCGAGCGCTGCAACATCTGCGGCGCCGGGCTGAGCCGGGCGTCGGTATCGGCGATGGGGCCGAACTGACCCTGTGTGGCGTCGTAGGCAAAAACGCTGCCGGTGTTGAGGTTGTAAACCCAGCCGCTGAGCTTCAAATCCCCGCGTCCCATGGCGGCGGCCACGCTGGGATGCGTGCGCAGATGTTCGAGCTGCACCAGCACGTTTTCCTCGACGGTGACCATTAGCCGCGAGTCCTTGTCGGTCAGATGGCCGTAGTTCTCTTCGATGATCCGCCGCGTTGCTTCAGCATGCGTCAGCCACGACTTGACCGACGGCAGCTTGTCAAGCGATTTGGGATCGAGCAGCGCCTGCATCGCCCCACAGTGCGAATGGCCGCAGATGATGATGTCGGCCACCTTCAGCGCCGACACGGCGTACTCGATCGTGGCCGCTTCGCCTCCGCTGCTGACGCTGAACGCCGGCACCAGGTTGCCGGCGTTGCGCAGAATGAACAGGTCGCCCGGTTCGGTCTGCGTCATCAGGCTGGGGCAGATGCGAGAATCGGAGCAAGTGATCATCAGCGCCAGCGGCTGTTGGCCTTCGGTCAGCCGTTGCAGCCGTTGTTGGCGAAACACGGAATTCTGAAAATGGTGGATTCCCTGTACGAGCTTTTGCATTGTCGTTTCTCCCCGAGGGAACATGTGGGTTCCGTTATGTGGTGCCTCCCCGCCGAAAATCCGGCGGAGCGACCAACGTGCAGGCGTAGGTAGTGGGTGCCCGAGGCGCAGCCTCAGTCCCGGTCTGTTTGAATGCGTCGGGGGCGTGGCCCCAGACAGCGGCGTTTCATCCGTGTAAGCTTCAATCCGCGCAATCAACAATCCGCGCAAACGAGGGGGCTTCGCGCAATGCCTGTTACCGAGCGACGATCGCGCTGCGAAAACGAACGCTCAGCGAAAACGCAGAATCGGATAAAGGGTGATCGCCTGTTACGATGCCTGGAATGCGCAGAACCGCTGCGCTATCAGCACAACAGAGGGGCCAACAGATCGCTGGCTAGGCGATGGCCGGGAGAAACCGGCAGCACGAGAGGGTCCGCGGGGCGGACATATGCCGTATGAGACACCGCCAAAGTACAACGCCAGCAACGACGCGATTTCTCGATGCAATGAGAAACCCTCGTCGATGTGACCGCCTCAGTATCCGTTTTGACTTCCTTAACTTCCTTCGAGGTATCCTCGTCGCCCCGATTCGCACCGGCCGCAAACGTCAACTGCGTGCCACCCAGCGATAGCGACAACATCGCCACCACGGTCCAGGCCAGCAGGCGGTTTTTGCGGAGCAGCGGTTTCAGCACGGCGAAAATCCCATTTCTAGCAAACCACGCTGGTTTTACGTGGCAAAACGGAGGGCTAAGTATTGGGCAGAGAACGACAGCGTCTCTGCGTTATCTTATACGCACATCGTCGCAAGTCAATCAAGGTGGAATTCGCGGTGGATTGCCCTCTTTTTCCGTGAATTTATTAAGAAATGAACGCTCCGCGACGCGACATTCTATTGGACTCACGTCAATTTAGGCAAAAACTTGCTTTGGTGGGAATGGACTTGTAACTTGCGTTACTAGCGCCAATCCGCTCACGCGCGAGGCACGTCGCGTTGATTACCGGCTCAGTCCCACGAAGAAGTGGAAGTTCTGAATCTGATCGCCGGAGGCGTGCATCACGGGCACACCGATGCCCAC
>JAIOQB010000511.1 GCA_021413585.1 Planctomycetia bacterium | reverse complement strand
GCACGCCCGACTCGAAGCCGATCCGCAGCGTTTCCACTTTGTCCGGCGCCTGCTGCGGCGAGACCGTCATCCCGAACTCCACCAGATCGAGTCCCGACACGGCCGGGTCTTCCAACTCCCCCGCCTCGTAGCTGATGTGCAAACAGTTCTCGTCCGAACTGTACGGCTTGGCCACCGACGCCTTCACCGGAATCTTCTTCGCCTCGCAATAGTCGATCATCTCGCGGCGGCCGGGGAACAGCTTGCGGAACTTTTCCATCCGCCATGGGGCGATCACTTCGACGTCCGGAGCCAGGGCGTCCGCCGCCAACTGAAACCGGCACTGGTCGTTTCCTTTGCCCGTTGCGCCATGGGCATACGCCTTGGCCCCCACCTCGCGGGCGACTTGCAGGCAGACCTTGGAGATCAGCGGCCGGGCGATCGATGTGCCCAGCAGATAGATCCCTTCGTACTTCGCCCGCCACTGAAGCACAGGGAATGCAAAGTCGCGGCACAGTTCCTCCTGGGCATCGACCAGCCGCGACGAAGCGGCCCCCAGCCGGCGGGCCTTTTCCAGAATCGCCTCGCGATCCTCGCAGGGCTGCCCCAGGTCCACATAGACGCAGTGGACCTCATACCCCTCATCCATTAACCAGCCGAGAATCACCGACGTGTCCAACCCACCCGAATAAGCCAAAACGCAGCGTGCCATGGGAACTCCTTGTGCCAAATATCGAAGCGATCATTCTGATAGCCGCCGTGGTGGCTGGCAAGATACGGGCGGCAGGCAATGACCAATGACCAATGGCCGTTTCAGGAGGGTTGGCCATGCGGGCGAAGCGGAAGAACCAGCAACCGCGTCCCTGGTTTTCGCCTTTTTCGTGTGCCACTGGCTTTGCCAGTGCTGGCACAACCAACTCACTTATCACCAACCTTGCGTCGAGTCGTCTTGCCCGGCCACGGTCTCCAACTGACAATAGAATGGAGACTGGGCCAGGGCGAACATAGGCTAAACCGATGGCCATCACGCAAGTGCCTACTGTGATAACAAAAGCTTCGGACCGGCCAAAACGGCCGCCGCAGTTCCGGCTGCGGACGCTGTTTTGGGCGGTCACGTTCTGCAGCATCGCGTGCGCGGTGTTCGTGGCGGTCGGGCCGATTTGGGGGTCGATGCTGGTGTTGTTTCTCGCGTTGGCGCTGGCCCATGTGGCGGGCAACGCCATTGGCACTCGAATGCGCGACGAGGCGAGCCGCGCCAACCAGCGCTCCCCTGCTCTGCCAGACCATACGCGCGGCGCCGTGCCCGCGGCCGAATCCCCCGCGCCACTGAGCCAGCGACGACCGTTGGGCGTCACGCGGATCATCTTCACGCTGGGGGGCGCAATCGGTGGAGCAATGCTCGGTCGACTGGCACTCGTCTCCGGCCAATGGATTCCATTGCGGGCCGGCGACTGGGCGGTGGGAATCGCCTCGTGCGCCGTGCTCGGCGCTCTGGCCGGATTTCTGGCGAGCAGCTTCGTGCAAGTGGCGATCTGGCCGGCGGTGAAGTTCTTCTTTCGGCGGCGAACA
>JAIOQB010000510.1 GCA_021413585.1 Planctomycetia bacterium | reverse complement strand
TTCGCGCGGCGGTAAGATTTGGCGGTTTTGAGAATTCTGGCGAACCGGGCGAACCCGGGCTGCGTAAAGCGAGGCACCTGTGCCTGGGGCGGTTGGTATTGCCGAGAGTGGTTAAGTTGTTAATATCTAACACGTTGTGCCCCGCCCGGAGCGTCCGCGCGCCGCTGGATTTCCTGAAACAGCGGTCCTCCGCTCCCTCCCTCTAGCCTGGCCCCACCGCATGCTGCTGGTTCGCGACATTCGCAAAAGCTATCGAGAGCCGGACGGCGCCGTGCTGCCGATCCTCGATGTCCCCCATTTTTCCGTCGCCGTGGGGGAGCAGATGGTGCTGATGGGGCGCAGCGGCTCGGGCAAGACCACCCTGCTGCATATCCTGGCGGGTTTGAGCCAGCCCGACGCCGGCAGCGTCGAGATCGACGGCCTGGACATCACCCAATTGCCCGAGGCGGGGCGCGATCGCTTCCGGGCCGCCAAGATCGGCTACGTGTTTCAAACCTTCAACCTGCTCCCCGGTTTTTCCGCACTGGAAAACGTGCTGCTGGGAATGACGTTCTGTGGGCGGAAGCCAGACGCGCAGCGGGCCAAGGACCTGCTCGGCCGCGTGGGTTTGGCCAACCGGATGGCGCACAAGCCGCACATGCTATCGGTCGGCGAGCAGCAGCGCGTGGCGGTCGCCCGCGCGATGGCCAACAAGCCGCGGCTGCTGCTGGCGGACGAACCGACCGCCAACATCGACGCCCACCACCAGCAGATCGTGGTGGACCTGCTGCGCGACACCTGCCGCTCGGAAGGAGTGGCCCTGGTGCTGGTGACGCACGTGGACGACGTGGCGGGGCAGTTTGATCGAGTGGAGAAGTTGGAAGAGTTGAATCGGACGGTGTCGGGGGGGTGAGGGAATTGGGAATTGAGGAATGGGAATTGAGGATTGGGATTTCAGTAGGTGCTGGGAAGCGTTGCTAACAGGATCCACGCGATGAGTCTTTGGAAGATAGCCTGGCGGAGCATTCAGCAGCGGGGGTTGTCGTCGTTTCTCACGGGGCTCTCGATGGCCCTGGGGGTGGCGCTGGTGGCAATCGTGCTGGTGATCCACGGCGTGGTGTCTCGCTCGTTCTCCGAGGCGGCGCAGGGTTACAACCTGATCGTCGGCGCCAAAGGAGGCAAGCTGCAACTGGTGCTCAACACCGTGTTCCATCTCAGCCAGCCGATCGAAAATATCCCTTACAGCTATTACGAGGAGTTGATTCCCGGCGAAGGAGCGCACAAAGGGGGCAAGTTAAGCCGAGGCGTGGAGGTGGCAATCCCCTTCTGTCTCGGCGACAGCTTTGACGAGTTTCGCGTCGTCGCCACCACGCCCGAGTTCTTCGAGAAGCTCAGCTACGGCTCGTATGGCGAGCGCTACAAATGTGCCCAGGGTCGATTCTTCAAGGGCCAGCCTTGGAAGGAGTGGTACACAGCGGTGGTGGGTTCGGTCGCCGCGCGGCAGGCCAATATGAAGCTGGGGCAGAAGTTTCCGATCACGCACGGCCTGCCGCACAACGTCAATGCGCACGCGCACGACGAGGTGCAGTTCGAGGTGGTCGGCATCCTGGAGCCGACCGGCACCCCCAACGATCGGGCGATCTTTGTGAACATGGAAGGGTTTTTCAAGATTCCCGACCATGCCAAGCCGGTGCCGAAGGGGGACGCCCACGCCGGCCACGATCATGATAAGGATCACGATGCGCACGGCGCGGCGGATAAGCAGGAGCCGGCTGCCGCGCACGATCATGACAAGCATGCTGAGCCTGACAAGCACGAAGATCACGACAAAGTTGGGCACGGCAAAGATGCGCACGACGCAGATAAGCACGACGCACACGACAAGCACGACGCACACGACAAGCACGATGCCGCGGCAATGCCCCCCGGCGACTCGCCGGCGGCTAAGACAGCCCCTAGCGACGCCAACAAGCACGCTGAACCCGATAAGGTTCACGACGCCGACCACGAGGCCGGCCACGACACCGGTCCCGAAGCGGGCCATCATCACGATCATCACGAAAAGGTCGATCTGGATGAGCCGCTGCCGGAAAACCAGCGCGAGGTGACCGCCGTGCTGGTATTGATGAAGGAAAACACCGAGGGGCTGACGTACAGCCAGGTCTTGGTGCGAGACATCAACAAGGGGAACGTCGCCCAGGCGGTGTTCCCGACCAAAGAGGTGACGGACCTGATGCAAGGCATGGTCGGCAACCTGCGGTTGATTCTGCTGGTGTTGGCCGTGCTGGTGGTGGTGGTGGCCGGCATCGGGGTGATGGTCAGCATCTATAATTCGATGAGCGACCGGGGGCGCGAGATCGCCATCATGCGCAGCCTGGGGGCCAGCCGCGGCACCGTGATGACCGTGGTGCTGCTGGAGTCGATCCTGTTGTCGCTCTTGGGGGGCGTGGCGGGCGTGGTCGCGGCGCATGGATTGATCGGGGCGCTGGAGCCGTGGATCGTCGGCCAGACCGGCGTGAGCGTGGGCATGTTTCAGTTTGAAATGACGGAGCTGATCCTGATTCCCGGGCTGATCGGACTGGCCGCCCTGGTGGGATACTTGCCGGCGTTGACGGCGTATCGAACCGACGTGGCCAAGGCGCTGAGTGCTTCGCATTAGAGAGCGAACTGAGTGGCGGTTGTGTGCCTGGGGCAGAGCGCAGCGATGCCCCAGAACGGAACTCCCCTCCCTTTCAGGGAGGGGCCGGGGGAGGGTAACGCGTTGCCCCGGGGATCAATCGGCGCAATAAGTTGGACGGTGCCTGGGGTAGAGCGCAGCGATGCCCCAGAGTCAACCACTGGGGCTTTACTTCGCTGCGCTACGTTCAGCCCCAGGCACCCCTAGGTTTAGGTAACGTGCGATGGCTCGTCGAATCTTCAACTTCGCCCTGCTGCTGACGGCCAGCATCCTGGCCGCCCTGCCCTCGCCGGCCGCCGCTTGCCCGTTCTGCCCGGCGGTGGGGCTGACGATGTGCGACGAGATCGACGGTGCCGCGGTGGCGGTAATCGCCGACTTGATGCGGCAAGGAAGCGGCGACCTGGCGCCCAGCGACCCGGACGCCAGCAAGGCCGAGTTCCGCATCGCCCGCGTCATCAAAGGTCGCGAGCTGCTCGGCAGCGTCCGCTCGTTTCGCACGCTGTACTTCGGCCGGCCGGCGGCCGACGTCAAGTTTCTGGCGATGGCGGCGGACAAGATGACGTTGGAATGGGGCACCCCGATCGCCCTGTCGCCGCGGGCGTGGGACTATCTGCGGCGGATGATGGAGCTGCAGCGCAAGGGGCCGGAGCGGCTGCTGTTCGCGTTTAACTATCTTGAAGACCAGGACGAAATGCTGCGCCGCGACGCGTACGACGAATTCGCGCGGGCCCCCTACGCCGTGATCCGCCAGACGGCGCCGCAGTTGAGCATCGCGGAACTGGTCGCCCGCTTACGCCCCACCACGGCGATTCCCCACCTGCGGCTGTATTGCACGCTGCTGGGCGCCACGGGCCGCCCGGAACATGCCGAGCTGCTGCAGCAAATCATGCTTTCCAAAGGGCCGCAATATATCGACACGCTCGACGCGGTGTTGGCGGCCTTTCTGCGGCTGAAAGGGGTCGACGGTTTGGCGCTGGTCGACAAGATGTATCTGCAAGGCGAGCCGACCGACGACCCACGCGCGGCCAGCGCGGCGATTAATGCGCTGCGGTTTCAGCTTCAAGAAGTCGACACGATTCCGCCGGCCCGCGTCCTGGCGATCATGCGCTCTTTGATGAGCAAGCCGCAGATGGCGGGGCAGGTGCTGGCCGACCTGGCGCGGTCGGAGGATTGGTCAGTCATCGATCAGGCGGCCGACGTGTTCGTGAAGTCCGACGGCGACAACCGCTGGGTACGCGAGCAGGTGGTGGGTTATCTGCAAGCCTGTCCGCTGCCGCAAGCCAAGGAGCAGTTGGCCCGCTTGGCGAAGCTCGACCCCGACACGGTTCGCCGCGGCAACTCGTTTTTTCCGCAGGATAAAATCGCCGGCACGGGCGGCGGCAGCACCGGTTCCACCAAGCCTGACCCGACCACCATGTCCCGCGTGACCCCCGCCAGACCCGGTTCGCGGGACAATCCGGCGGCGGGCGGCTCGGCGGCGGATGACGTAACTTCCGACACGCCACAGAGTAGCGTCTGGCAGTACGGTTTGCCGGTCGCCGTGTCGGTGGCGGTCGTGGTACTATTGGGGATGGTGGTGGTGCGGCTGCGGAGTAAGAACATACCCAAATAGCCCCCGGCTCCGCCGGGGGGTGGCGCGAGAGGGTGCCTGGGGCAACGCCCCAGTAGCGTTAGCAAAACCTCTGGGGCGTTGCCCCAGCCACCCAACACGGAACTACGTGGAGATCACTTGATGAACCAGCGACCTCTCCCCCAGCTTGCGCTCGCCACGGTGGTTGCGTTGACGCTCACATTAGCCTCCGCAGCCGTTGCCCGCGCGTGTCCCTTTTGCAGCGCCGTCTCGCAAACCTTGTGCGAGCGGATCAGCACGTCCGACGTGGCGGTGCTGGCGGAGTTGGTTTCCTCGCCCGCGAAACCCACCGACGCCTCCGCCGCGGTGTCGAACGAGGCGATCGAATCGATCAAGTCCACGTTCCGCGTGCTGAAGGTGTATCGCGGCGAAAAATATGTGCAACCGGGGATGCTCTTCAAGGCGTTGTACTACGGCGCCGGCCAGCCGGGCACCAAGTGCCTCGAGATCGGCCTGGAGCCGAAGGCGATTCAATGGTCGCTGCCGGTGGAGCTGACGCCCAGGGCGTTGGCGTATGTCGAGCAGTCGGTGAAGTTCGCGCCGAAGGGAACTGAGCGGCTGCAATTTGCCGAAGACTATCTCGAAGACGCCGAGCAACTGCTGCAGGAAGACGCGCTGAATGAGTATGCCCAGGCGGACTATCCCACGCTGGTGTTGCTGCGCACCAAGCTCGACCACGACCGGCTGGTCCGCTGGATTCAAAACCCTTCGGTGGCCGAGACGCGGCGGCGGCTGTACTTCACGCTCTTGGGTATCTGTGGCACGAAGCAGGACGTGCCGGTGCTGGAGGGGATGATTCGCTCCGGCAACGCCGATCAGATGCGCGGCCTCGACGCGCTGCTGGCCTGTTATCTCACGCTCGGCGGCCCGCAGGGAATGCCGCTGGTGGAGGAAATGTTCTTGAAGAAGAAAGACGCCGACTACACGCAGACCTACTCGGCGATCATGGCGGTGCGGTTTCATGGGCAGCAGGCGGACATCATTCCGCGCGA
>JAIOQB010000509.1 GCA_021413585.1 Planctomycetia bacterium | reverse complement strand
GTCGCAGCGGGTGGTCTGGAACGTGGCGGAACTCATCAGCGAAGTCGAGAACGGCGGCTTTCATCAATTTCTCTACAACTCCAGCGGCGACAACGCGGCGGAGACGGCAACTCAACTGCGGCTGATCGGCGCGCCGAAGACAGCCGCCATGGTGGACACTGCCTGCGGGCTATTTCCCCGAACCGGTCCGGCAAAAGAACTCGAATTGCGTCGAACTCAACTGGCGCGGCTCTCCGACAAGCAAATCGCCGTGCTCGACGACCTGGACGCGCAGTTCTATGCTCGCGACGAAGACCTATGCCTGCTGTTGAAGGCCTATTGGCAAAAGTCCTCGCCAAACGGACCTCCTCCCGCCGCGAACGCGCCGCTGGACCTGAACAAGCCCAACTGGCCGAACGGGGCGGCGAACGAGTCGCTGCTGAAGCGCTACGCGGGCACCGCCATCATGCTCACCCTGGCGGCGATTGTGGCGGTGGCGATTTGGCGGTCGTCTCGGCCCAAGTGGTCGCTGGTGGCGGTGATCGATCGCGAAGGAGTCAAACTCCACCAGGGGATTGCCCAGGCCCACCAGCGCTACGTGATCGATTTTCTCCGCAACGAGGTGCCCGTGGAGACGCCGGTGACGATCCGCGCGCTGCGCGAGCCCGACGGGCAACTCCGCACCGAGTTTGCCGGCGGCATCGACGCGGGTACGCGGCAACGCATCCGCAATTTTCTGCTGACGATGATGTGAGCGGAAACGTCGCGATAGATTACGATCAACGGCATTGCTTTACTTTGATTCTGTCGGCTATCTCCATCCGCGGTAGAATCGAGCCATGGAAGTCAATCGCGAAAGATTGCCGTGGTATACCCGGCTCTTCTACCTGATCGTGATGCCGTTTGGGCTGCTATTTATTGTGATGCCCTTTAGCCTACTTGCGTTACTGTCAATTCCTTATTTCTCCGTGTTTCCAGACCACCATGCGCACCCGCACGATTATAAGGGCACGCCTGAGCAGAGACAGCGGTTGAGAAATTGGCGTGCGGGATTTCGGAGCCTCGGCTTAACGGGCAGCATTCGCCGTGCCATGAAACTTGCGAGACGAAATCGCAAACCTAAATGACCAGATGGCGAATCTCTGGCCCGTTGCCCACGAGGGGGCTCCGTTTCATAATGGTGGATTCTCAATCGCGTTGTTTTCGACACATCCTCCATCTACCACCCTGCCTCAGTGAAAACCCTGCACGACCTTCGCTCCTCCCCCGCGGACTTCGCCGGCGGCGCGGTTGCTATTGGCAACTTCGACGGCGTCCACTTGGGGCATGCGCGGATTGTCGAACAGTTGGTTACACAGGCCCGGCAGCTTGGCGGCAGCGCGGTGGTGTTCACGTTCGATCCGCCGCCGGCGGTGCTGTTGCGGCCGGACAGGGCGCCGCCGCCGCTGACTACGCTGACGCGAAAGATCGAACTACTGGGTGAACTGGGAGTCGACGTGGTGATTGCATACCCTACCGATCTGGCGCTGCTGCAACTGCCCCCGGCCGCGTTCTTTGAAGAAGTCGTGCGGCGGCAACTCGCGGCCAGGGCACTCGTCGAAGGAACGAACTTTTTTTTCGGCCACGACCGGGCCGGCAATGTCGAAGTGCTGGGGCAATTGGCCGCGGCGGCCGGCATCCCGCTGACCGTGGTGCAACCCGTGCTGATCGACGACGCGCCGGTCAGCAGTTCGCGCGTGCGCCGGCTGATTGCCCAGGGGGACGCCGCGGCGGCGGCGCGATTGCTGGGCAGGCCGTATCGCATCGCGGGAACCGTGGTGAAGGGGGCCGGCCGCGGGGCGGGCATCGGGTTCCCTACCGCGAATCTCGACGGCATCGAGACACTGCTGCCAGGGCTGGGAGTGTATGCTGGGCGGGGCCTGTTAACTACGGAAGGTAAAGCCGGTTCAGCCGGGGGCACGCGATCCTGGCCGGCGGCAATTAACATTGGCGCGAGTCCTACATTTGGTGAGCAGGCGGTAAAAGTCGAGGTCCATTTGATCGGCTGCGACGAACCGCTGTACGGAGCCAATCTGGAGGTTGACTTCTACACCCGGTTGCGAGACATTCAGCCGTTTGCCGGAGTCGACGCGTTGCGCGAGCAACTTGCACTCGACGTGGCGGCGGCCGGACGATTTGCAGCATTGAATTGATCAGATGGCCGTGAATTCCATTTGGCCTGAAAGGCCGTGATGTGACAGCCCAGGGCGCAGCCCTGGGTAGAATGAACCGATAATTTTTCGTAAGCCCTGAAAGGGCGAGATACAGGAACGGCTGCAACGGTATCTCGCCCTTTCAGGGTTCCAGCAATTTTGACGGACCGAGAACCCAGGGCTGCGCCCTGGGCTATCGCATGTCGGCCTTTCAGGCCGGACGCCACTGGGGCAGCGACATTTAACGATGGCGGCAGCTAACATAGGCGGCGAATTAAAGACGGGGCGAACAATCGCGACTGCAACCAGGGGATCACTTCATGCCAATTGATTGGCCACGTTTTGTCGAGATCATCAAAGGCCATCAGCGATTCGTTCTGACCAGCCACATCCGCCCGGACTGCGATGCGCTCGGCAGCGAATTGGGTATGGCCGGCGTGCTCGATGCGCTCGGCAAGGACGTGATGATCGTCAACGGCCAGGCGACGCCGCCGAATCTGCAATTCATCGATCCCACGCGGCGGCTCAAAGCGTTGGGAAAGGACGTGCAAGCGGCCGATCTGGCCGACCGACAAGTGCTGATGGTCCTCGATACCAGCGCCTGGGCGCAGCTAGGCCCGATGGCCGACGTCGTGAAGGCCACCAAGGCCAAGAAGATCATCCTCGACCACCATGTCGGTCACGATGACCTGGGCGCCGAAGAGTTCAAGAACACGCAGGCCGAGGCGACCGGGCGGCTGGTGGTCGAAGCGGCCGACCATCTGGGCGTGAAGCTGACGCCCGAGATCGCGACACCGCTGTTCGCCGCCCAAGCGACCGACACCGGCTGGTTTCGTTTTTCGTCGGTTACTGGCGAAGCGCTGCGAATCGCCGCCCGGCTGGTTGACGCCGGCGCCGTGCCGCAGGAAATTTACACAGACCTGTACGAGCAAGACACACTGGCCCGCTTGCAGCTCCGCGGCCGGATCATCGCCCGCACGCGGACGGAACTCGACGGCCGGCTGGCCCACACCGCCGCCATGGCCGAAGACTTCGCCGTCACCGGCGCGCTCCCCAGCGACACCGAGGACGTGATCAATTTGACGCTGGCGATATCAGGGGTGGAAGTGGCCGTGATTTTCGTCGAGCAACCCGGCGGCAACTTCAAGCTCAGCTTCCGCAGCCGCTCGAAAGTGGATTGCAACGCCGTGGCCGGCCAGTTCGGCGGCGGAGGGCATCGCGCCGCGGCTGGGGCGTCGATCGCCGGCCCGCTCGACAAGGCCCGCCCCCTCGTGCTTGACGCGGTCCGTAAGGCCATGGGATAAAGGTGGTATTGGAATAAACGAAGGGTGCCATGGGCAGCTTGCCTGCCCTTGAGTGTTGCGTACTGCCGCCGAACCATCCCACCCCGACCCTCCCGCCTGCATGTCCGCCCCTGCCAAAAAAGCCGCTGATGCTCCCGCTCCGGCCGGTCCCCCGCGCCGCAATCTGCTGGCCGCCATGGCCGCTGGTGGATTCGGACTGGTCGCCGGCATCATGGCCATCGTCCCCGGCGGCTGGGCATTCATCAGCCCGCTGCTGAAGAAGCGCGACACCGCCGTCCGCTGGATCCGCGTGGCAATGCTCGACGCGGTCCCGGCCGACGGCCTGCCGCATCGGTTTCCGATCATCGAAGAGCGTGTCGACGCCTGGAATCGTTACCCGCCAGAGCCCGTCGGCGCGGTGTATCTGACGCGAACCGGCGCCACCCCGTCGCCACAATGCTTTACCGCCGATTGCCCACACCTGGGTTGCTCGGTCGACTTCAAGTCGGACCAAAATGAGTACAAGTGTCCGTGCCACGCGAGCGGGTTTGCGTTGGATGGGCATGTGCTGTTCGGCCCGAGCCCGCGGCCGCTCGACAGCCTCTCGGTCGAGCTGCGCAACGGCAATGAGATTTGGGTTCGATTCGAGAAGTTCCGCAGTGGCATCGCAGAAAAGATCGCCCAGTAAAGATCGCGCAGTAGGCCCAGTTGCCGCGGCTTAACCCGCCGTGCATTATCGCCATGAGCAAGATTCTCGACTGGATTGACCACCGCACCGGCTATCGCCACCTCATCAAGGAGGCGTTGTACGAGCACATCCCGGGAGGCTCGCGCTGGCGGTACGTCTGGGGAAGCACGCTCACGTTCACGTTCGTCGTGCAAGTGCTCACCGGACTGGTGCTGTGGATGTTCTACAGCCCGGGGGCCCAGTCGGCCTGGGAAAGCGTGTACTACCTGCAGAATCGCGTCTCCGGTGGTCCGCTGTTGCGCGGCGTGCATCACTACACGGCACAGGCGATGGTCATCCTGCTGGCGATTCATCTGTCGCAGGTGGTGATCGACGGGGCGTATCGGGCACCGCGGGAGTTCAATTTCTGGATCGGCCTGCTGCTGATGTTGGTGGTGCTGGGATTCGCGCTGACCGGTTATCTGCTGCCGTGGGATCAAAAAGGATATTGGGCCACCAACGTGGCCACGAACATCGCCAGTGTCACCCCAGGTGCTGGCCGGCAGGTCCAGCAACTGGCCGTCGGCGGCGACAATTATGGCAATTACACGCTAACCCGGTTCTTTGGCATTCATGCCGGCGTGCTGCCGGCGCTGCTAGTCGGTCTGGTGGTGGTGCATCTGGCACTCTTCCGCCGACACGGCATTACCGTCCATGTGTCAAAACCTCCGCGCCCGGATCAGTATTTCTGGCCCGAGCAGGTCTTAAAAGACGCGATCGCTTGCTTCACTATCATCGGCCTGGTGATGTTTTTGGCATGGAAGTTTCCGCCGGAATTGGGCGCCCCGGCCGATAGCGCCGAAGCATACGCGGCCGCCCGACCCGAGTGGTACTTTCTGTTTCTGTTTCAATTTCTCAAGCTGTTCAAGGGAGACATGGGGGAATTGATCGGCGCAATCGTGATCCCCGGCGCGTTGATGTTCTTCATGTTCTTGATGCCGTTCATCGGGCGGAGCCGCTTCGGGCATGGGCTGTGCGTGGCGGTGATCGGCTGCCTGCTGGCGGGGGCAGTGCTGCTGACCGGCGCGGCGCTGTATCAGGATCGCCAGGCCCAGTTGTTTCCGAACAAGAACTTTTCGCAAGTCACGGCCGTCCTGGACGAGATTGAGATCGATCTGCGCCGCTCCGGCGAACAGAGCAAATACCACAATCAAAACGAAGAGACTCGCTTGAAGACGTATTTTGCCGGAGACGCGGTCAAGGCGGCCGCGTTCCAGTCGCAATTAAACTCGTATCGGGCCTATCGCCAGTCGCAGGAATATCTCGAAGCGGTGGCCGACGCGGGCCGGCAGGCCGAGCGGGCCCAGCAACTCGCCCGGCCCGGCATTCCGCCGGCCGGGGCGCTGTCGCTGCTGCGCAACGATCCGAAAACCCAGGGGCCCAAGTTATTCCGCCGGCAATGCGCGTCGTGTCACGATCACGCCAATGCGAAAGGGGAGGGGATCGTCACGCTTCGGCCACTTGATATCAGCAAGGATGGCAAAGGCCGGCCCGTGAGTGATGCAAAAGACGCCCCGCGATTTACTCCTAACGGCGCGCCGAATCTAAATGGCTTCGCCAGCCGCGACTGGCTGGCCGGCTTCTTGGATTCTGCGAAAATCGCGGCCGCTGACGTCGATCTTAAAAAGGCGGAAATTACCGGCGCGCCCTACTTCGGCAATACCAGCCACTGGAAAGGGACGATGACCAAAGTCGTTGCCAAGCGGTTTGGCAATATGAACGACGCCGTGCGCGCCGATTGGAATCGACTGATCGCCGCTCTCTCGGCCGAGTCGGAGCGTCCAACGCAGAATGCCGTCGACGGAGAGTTCGACAACGAGGCCATCGCGAAGCTCCCCGCCAAAGCGACGCCGGCGGACCGAAAGAAGGCTGTGATCGCCGCCCGCACAACGGCGCTCACCAAGTTTGAATGCACGGAATGCCATAAGTTCCACGGCGAAGATGGAGCGGACGCTCCCGACCTGACGGGCTACGGCTCGCGGCAGTGGCTGATCGACTTTATTTCCAACCCTGGCCACACGCGGTTTTATGGCGAAGACAATGACCGCATGCCTTCTTTCGCCGCCGACGCGGCTCACCCGGAGAGCAACCTGCTCACCCAGCGCGACCTGGGCCTGATCGTCGATTGGCTCCGCGGCGATTGGTACGAGCCTCCCGTCGAACCAAAGCCAGAGAAGCCAAAGCCCGCCGTTGTAAAATAGCCCCGGGCTCCGCCCGGGGGTCGCGCCGCCAGACGATTCAAATCTTGCGCGGTAGCCGACCGATTCACCCCCGGGCGGAGCCCGGGGCTATTTCCTGTGGCCCGCAGCTTCTCCAGGCCTCCACGCCGCGCCCTCACTCTTTACGGAATCGGTAGAGTTTACCACTACCGCCGGACGATTTTTAGACGGTGATGACCCCGGCATAGCGCTGCGCCGTGCGGGCAAGTTCATCGCGTTCGTCGCGAACGCCATCGTCGTGGATCGCCAGCTATGTGGTGCAAGCATTGCCGTCAGGATGTTCCGGCCGTCGCCGCGCAGGTCGACGTGGCGGACGGCTGCGCGCCTGGCAAGGCTGGAGCGCTGCTCAATGCGCCGCACATCGCCGTGCAATACGCCTGCGTCCGCTGCGGCGAGACGATCGGCTCGGAACCGACGCCTACGTTGTTGGAGGCTGTCACCGACCTGGGTATCGAGCTGGCCGACTTGCCCGCCGGCCCCGCTTCCAGCCATTTTCCTTCCACGCGCACCGATGGCAGCCCCATGCAGCCGTCGTCGCGCAAGATCGATCACTCCACGTGGCAGTGGGAGCTGGACCAGGAACTACACGACGTCCGCCGGCTGATCGATCGGCGCGGCGGCCAGACGCTGGACGAGCTGATTTCGCACGAGCGACACGACCCGCCTGCGGCGATACCCGCCGCGCCCGCCGTGGTGCGTCCGACGATGGTCGCACCCACGATCGCCGCAGCCACAATTGCCGAACCCACGCCGTCGCCGATTGAAATTGCCCCCGCTCGCCCGACCGCGTCGGCCTTTTCCTGGCTGGTGCTCATGCTGGGCCTGACCACCACGATCTGCGGCGGCGTGCTACTGGGCTGGTCGATGATGGGGGGGCGCAACGAATTGTGGACCATGGGCGTGCCGATCACGCTCGGCGGCCAGGCGGGGCTGTTTCTGGCCCTCGTGCTGATGCTGCTTCGTGTGGGCAAGCAAAGTCAGGAGTCGGCCGCGAGGCTGCACGAAGTGGTCGTTCGCACGACCAGCAGCGAACCCGCGGCAACCGAGACGGCGGCGTGGCCCGCGGTTCCGCATCAGATGTTTTACACGCACCTGGCCGAAGGAGCACAGCCGCAAATGCTGCTGGCCGATTTAAAGAATCAACTCGACCTGCTGGCGATTCGGATGACGCATCGTCAGCGGTGAAGCGACAGTTGCCGGGGGGCTTAACTGTCGCGATCTTTTCCTCGCGAGCTTGGAACACGGGGCGCAGACCGTAATCACGGGACAGAAAATATGGCTGTATTTTTTCCAGACGCCGACGCCCTGTTCATTCACTTCCCCAAAACCGGTGGGACGTGGGTGGACGAAGCGTCGCAACAGGCGGGCATCTCGATGGTCCGGCTGCCGCCGCGCACCTCGCCCAAATTGCACAAGCATTTGCCGCGCGAAAAGTACGATTGCCCAGCATCGTTCGCCTGGGCAGTGATCCGGCGGCCCGACGATTGGTACGTGTCGTGGTTTCGTTACGCACGCGATCGCGGCTGGCCCGATTACAAGCAGACCACGGCCCACCCGCAAAGCTGCCTGGCGGCCTGTGCGGCCGACACGTTCGAAGAGTTTATCCGCAATTGCCTGCGGCGGCAGCGCGGGTATCTTTCGCGAATGTACGCCAGCTACACGGATGGCCTCGACTTCGTCGGCACCACGGAGAACCTGGTGGCCGACATTCGCCGGGCGCTGAAGCCCCGCATGAACCTCCCCCGTTTCGATCCGCAGCCGATCCATTCCAGCGAGGGGCCAATACCCATGTGGCCCGCCGGGCTGCGCGAGCAGTTGCTGGACGCGGAGCAAGAGGCGATGCGGCTCTGGAAGAAAGCCTTCTTCGCCGGCACCGGCGAGCGGCAATCGCTGCGTACTGCGGCATAGAGACAACACACATAGCCCCGGGCTCCGCCCGGGGGTCGCACTGCCAACCAGCCCGGCCAACCAAACAACTCACTAGCCCGACGCGCAAGCGAGAGGGCACGGCTCACCGTCCCTCGCTTGCGCGTCGGGCTAGTGAGCGGTATCGTCCCCTCACTCCATTCTCGCCAGCCCGAGCTGCTTCCGCAGCGCCGTGATCGCAATCTCGCCAAAACTGCGCGCCGGAATCTGCCAGATCTGGGGGTTCATCAACTCCACCGAGACGCACCCGCCGTACTCAATCACTTTGAGCCGCTCGATGAGCGGTGCGAGCGGGATATCGCCGTCGCCCGGCAGCACGCGGTCGGCATCGGTGGCCAATTCCCGCGCGGGGCCGGCCAGATCACACACCTGCACATGAAACAAATTCTCGGCCGAAAGTAGGGCCAGATCTTCCGTCTTGCTCGGCCCGGTGTTAAAGTGAAACAGGTCGAGGCACAGTCCCAGCCAGGGGCTGCCGACGTCCTGAACCAGCGCAGCGGCAGTCTCCAGGTTGTTGGCCAGCGCCATGCGGGCCTGGAACTCCAGCGCCAGCCGCACCTCGTGCCGCCCCGCGAGTTCGGCCGCTTCCGCGAGCGACTGCCGCACGAGGTCCAGCAATTCGGCCGTGATCGGCCCCGCCACGTCGCACGCCACCACCAGCGTGCCGATTTTCAATTCCCGGCACAGCTCCAGCCGCTGGGCAAAATGCTCCCAATGCATCCGCCGGCCGTCCCCTTGCGACGTGAGCAGCCCCCCCTGGTAGCTGGCCACCGGGGCGGCCATCGAGTGCAAGTCGAGCAGGCGGCGCACATCATCGCGCGAGTGCGTTTCGAGAAATGTTTCGAGCTTCCCCAGCCAGACTTCAATCGCCGGGCAATGCCCCGCGGCAAAATCCTCGATGTCCCGCTCGAAGGGGGAAGAGAGAGTGCAGACTTGACTCAGCGCGGGTTGCATAGTTGGGGGCAATGTCTGATGTCGAAGCACGAATGACGAAGCGTTGTTAGCCGCCGCTGTCCCAGCGGCGCGATGGCGTTTTGGCACGGCTACGCGCCGATCGGGGACCGGCGGCTAACATCCCGAGCGCTGTGTTCGGCTATTCGCCGGAAATCATCTTTGTAACTTCCGCCGCGCAGTCGTCTACTTTGATCCGCCATTGCTTGAGCGAATCCCGATCGCGGATGGTTACGGTTTTGTCGGTCAGCGTCTGGCCGTCCACGGTGATGCAATACGGCGTCCCCGCTTCGTCCTGCCGACGGTAGCGGCGGCCGATTGCACCCTTCTCGTCGTAGAAGACGTTCAGTTGCTTCTTGAGCGCGCGGTAAATGTCCTGCGCGATCTCCGGCATGCCGTCCTTCTTGACCAGCGGAAACACGGCCGCCTTGATCGGCGCCAGCCGCGGGTGCAGCTTCAGCACCGTGCGAACTTGCATTTTGCCGCTCTCATCGGGGGCCTCGTCCTCGCGATACGCCTCGCACAGGAAGGCGAGTGTAGCGCGATCCGCTCCGGCCGAGGGCTCGATCACGTGGGGCGTAAAACGCTCGTTCGTCTGTTCGTTGCGATACGTTAGATCCTTGCCGCTGCCGCGCCACTTGGGGGTTTTGCCGTCGGGGCTGAGTTCCACGGTAAGCGGATTCGTCTTCGGGTCGAGCTTCCCTTCCATGTGACTGCGCAGATCGAAATCGCCACGGTGGGCAATCCCCTCCAACTCGCCAAACTCTCCCGCCTGGAGGAACGGAAATGCATATTCGATGTCGGCAGTGCCTGTCGAATAATGGCTCAATTCATCCTGGTGATGCTCACGAAGCTGGAGCCGCTCGCCAGCCAGCCCCAGGCCGAGATACCACTGATATCGCCGATCTCGCCAGAATTTGTACCACGCCTGCGATGAGCTGGGATGGCAGAAAAACTCAATCTCCATCTGCTCGAACTCGCGGCTGCGGAATGTGAAGTTCCGGGGCGTGATCTCGTTGCGAAAACTCTTGCCGACCTGGGCGATGCCGAACGGAATTCGCACTCGAGTGCTGTCGCAGACGTTCTTGAAGTTTACGAAGATGCCCTGAGCCGTTTCGGGCCGGAGAAAGGCAGTATCCTCCTCGGTTCCCAACGCCCCAATGATCGTCTTGAACATCAAGTTGAAGTCGCGCGGCTCAGTCAGTTGGCACTTGTCGTGCTCGCCCGGGTGCTTCGACGGCTTCAGCGGGCATTCGCTCGTCGGGATGTGATCGATCCGAAACCGGCCGTTGCAACCCTGCGTGCGGCAGTCGACCATCTTGTCGACGAACAAATCATAATGCCCCGACACCTTCCAAATCTGCGGGTGCATGATAATCGTCGAGTCGAGCCCTACCATCTCGTACGGCTCGGGGGCGCCGGGGAGCGTGGCCAGGTCGTCATGGGCGGTGATCATGTCGCGCCACCACGACTCCTTCACGTTGCGCTTCAACTCCACGCCCAGCGGGCCGTAGTCCCAAAAGCCGTTGAGCCCGCCGTAAATTTCGCTCGATTGAAACAGAAATCCCCGCCGCTTGCACAGCGAGACGAGTTTGTCCATGTCCATGGTTGATCCAAGTTTATTTCAGATTTCAGATTGCAGATTTCAGATTGGTCACAGCGTCTGGCTGACAGCCTGCTAAGTGTAATCCGTCCCCCGCCGCGCGGTCTATGCCAGACGGATCTCGCCGCTGGGGCGATCGAGTTGCGGCACCACGGGGCAGGCGTCGATCCGCGCGGCCGCTTCCAGGTCGGCGTCGAGCCCCAGCGCCAGGGCGTTGCGGCCGCCGCGGCTGGACTGCAGGGCGCGCAGCAGCGAGGTGACGGCGGTGCCGTCGTCGTCGCGGGGGCGGTCGTCTTGCTGCCGCATGAGATCGCGCCACGCGGCGGCCACCAGCGTCGCTTCGTCGTTTAGTTCGGGCCGCGCCTCGGCCGTCAGCTTCGCCGCCACCGCGCCGGCGAACAACGCATCCTCGCGGGTGATCCGCTGCTGCGTGCCCGCGCAGAGCAGATGGATCGGCCTCGTCTCGGCCCGCAGCACGTCGCACAGCGCCGTGAGGTTCACAAACGCTCCGACCAGCACCCGGCTCGCCTCGCTGCAGGCGTGCAAGGCCCGCGTGCCGTTGGTGGTGGTAAACACGATCGTCTTGCCGGCGACCCGCTCGCGCGTGTACTCGCCCGGCGAGTTGGCCAAATCAAATCCCTCGATCAACAGCCCCCCCCGCTCGCCGCCGAGCAGCACCGTCCCCGCCGGCAACCCGGCCGCGATCTTTCTTGCCTCGTCGATTTCCAGCGTTGGGATCACCGCTCGCGCCCCGGCCGCCAGGGCCGTGACCATCACCGTCGTCGCCCTCAGCACGTCGATCACCACGGCGGTGCCGCCGGCGAGTTCCTCGGGCGTGGTGAGGCCCGGCAGCAGGTGGACAGAGAGTTTGGCCATGCGATTGAAAAGTAGGGTGGGTCACAGACCCACCATGGCATTTGCTCAACGATTGGTGGGTCTGCGACGTCTGCGACCCACCCTACGCGATGCCATACGATAGCCGACGGCGCGGCTCTAGGAAACCGGCCCCCTAAATCGAACGAGCCCTGTCAGGCGAGATTCGGCTTCAATTGAGCAAGCCAAATGAGCTAAGGATTATCGCCTTTAGCTTCGATGCTATTGCATGTGCCAAGTGCCTGCCACGTCGCAAGGTCGATCGACGTCGAAACCATTTGCACATGGTTGCCCCCATAGACCACATTCACACCACCCGGGTGATTACTACTCGCCACGGCGTCCGCGGTGGAGAAATCTGTGGCGCTCGCCGCGAGGATCGGTGGCACCGGCGAGTTGGTCGGCAATTTCTTGTGGGTAAATCCGCAACTCCCCGCCTCGCCGTATCCCCAGGCCCCGGAGGGGTCGGCGTTCGACTTGCCAGCAACTATTTCACTCGCGATCGCCGTATTGGCATCTCCGTTCATTACTGTCATCGTGTAACTCGCGGAATCTCCAATGCGAAACATCCCCAAAGTCGAAGTTTGCTTCGGCTCCATCGTGTCGGAACCAAACGAGAACACGACGTTCGACCGAGCGTATGTCCCTCCGCCGGGGCTGGCGTACGTGCCGCTGGGATTATCACTCGGGCAAATAAAAATCGGCAGGCGATTCTTCGTCGCAGCGCCGCTCTTGTCGGCGGTCGCTGTGAATCCATTGAAATCCTTGTAGACCGCCGCTCCTTCCAGGAACGGCAGCAGCATGGACTGCGCCGTGTACCGCGATCCTTTCACCACTCCCACCGGGATCTGGTCTGCGTTGGCCATGGCGTAACTCTGCACTGCCATGGCGACCTGCCGCATCCGGCTCTGGCAATCCGCTCGCCGGGCCGCTTCATGCGCAAACCGAGGCGCCGGAATAATAAATAATGCCAACATCCCCAGGCAAATCACGACCACGATCAATTCCTTGACCGTAAAACCACGGCGGATGGCTCGTCCACGGCCTGCGCTACAGCCCCTCTGTTCCAGTTTCATAGCCTGACCTTCCGCTGATGAACCTCGCTTCTATTTCCACATACTGCGACGATGCAACTTCTAATTGTTAAGGAAACACCACCGTCTCCCTGCCGTCGGCCGTGCCGACTGCTTGCCATAACTGAGGATTGATCGACGTTGAAACCGCTTGCACATGATTGTCCGCGAAGACGACATTCACAACACCAGGGTGGTTGCTACTGGCAGTGGCCTCGGCGGTGGTGAAATTAGTGGCGCTGGCCGCGAGGACCGGCGGCACCGGCGAGTTGGTCGGCGGGTTCTTGTGCGTATACCCGCAGCTCCCCGCTTCGCCGTACCCCCACGCTCCTGATGGATCGCCCGACGTCTTGCCCGAGACAATTTCGCTGGCCATCGCGGTGTTCGATGCGCCGTCCGTGTACATCACGTTGTAGCTCGATGGTTGTCCCACGCGAAATACGCCAAGGCTTGAACTCTGCGCAGGTTCCATCGTGTCGGAGCCGAATGAGAAGACGAAGTTGGAACGGGCGTAGCTTCCGCCACCGGGGCTGATATACGTGCCGCTCGGATTGTCGCTGGGGCAGATGTAGAATGGCAAAAGATTCTTAGTTGCGTTGGCACTTTTGTCAGCTGTTACATTAAATGGTCGGAAGCGTTGGTAAATGTTTGTCGTCGCTTCTAGAAATGGCAGTATGATCGACTGCGCGGTGTAGCGCGAGCCTTTGTACAGGCCGACCGGAATCTGCTCGCTGTTTTGACTTGAATAGCTCTGCACGGCCATCGCAACTTGTCGCATCCGGCTTTGGCAGTCGGCTCGTCGTGCGGCCTCACGCGATTCTACGATCCCTCCGCCCGACAAAAATAGAACCCCCAACAGCCCCAGGCAAACAACGACAACAACCAATTCCTTGACCGTCATGCCGCGGCGGCTCGCTTGCGTCCGTCGCCCCCTGTGGCCAGTCTGTTCCAAATTCATGGCCTCACCTCGCGCTCGTCAAACAATCGTCGCTTCCGCGACTACTCGCCTACTGCTCAGGATCGATTTTTTCCCCACCATCGGCCGTCCCCCACGCCTGCCAGAGCTTTAGATCAATCGACGTGGAAATCATCTGCACATGATTGTCCCCGAACACGACGTTCACGCCCCCCGGATGATTGCTGCTGGCCGTGGCTTCGGCGGTCGTGAAGTTGGTGGCGCTCGTTGAAGCGATCGGCGGCACCGGCGAGTTGGTCGGTGGATTCTTGTGCGTGTATGCACAACTCCCCGCTTCGCCGTACCCCCAAGCGCCCGATGGATCGCCGG
>JAIOQB010000508.1 GCA_021413585.1 Planctomycetia bacterium | reverse complement strand
GCTAAACTTTTATTGACTTCCGCCTTCCAGCAGCTTCCTCAACTTCCCGCGAGCCCTGAACGCCTGTACTTTCGTCATCGTCCGCGTCCAGCCGATCCGTCGGGCGGCCTCTTCGACCGAACATTGCTCCAGATAAATCAGCGTCAGCACCAGACGGTCGCGTGGCGGCAGTTGGGCCAATTGGCGATGCACCTGCTCGGCCGCTTCCACTTGTTCTAACGATGCGACGTGCTCCGCGGAGTCGGCGTATCGTGCGGTCGCCGCATTCCCCGCCGGTACGTCCAGGTCTGAAAGCGATTGTTCTCCCCGCTTCTGCCGCCTAGCCCGTTCTTTCCAGTGCCGATAGCCAACTCGCGTGGCGATCGCCAGCAGCCAGTTCACCAGCGGCGACTCACCCCGGTAGTTGGCCAGGTTCAGGTACGCTTCCACAAACACCTCGTGAACCAGTTCCTCGTACGCCTGGCGATCTCGCGTGAAACGCCACATCGTGGCGGCCACTCTGGGCTGGTAGCGCTGCACCAGCCGGGCGTACGCCGCGCCGTCACCCGCTAGGGTTGCCGCAATATCGTCCTGGTCGGCCACGTCCACGCTTAGGCTGCTCGGGGCTGTCGGGTCGGCAGCTATTGTAGACGACATCGGAACGAACCGAAGGGTGGAAGGGGCAACGCCCCAGTTGCATCCACTCACAAACCTCTGGGGCGTTGCCCCAGCCACCCCTACTTCACTCCACGCCAACAAGCCGCCGGCTTGCGGCCGGCGGCTTAAGTGGGCAATTAGTTGCCTTGCCACCTCAAATTCATCTCATCCGCCCCCTCGCCCTCTATTGGGCGAATGCCTCGGTCATCCAGCGGTCGACCGAACCGTCGTGATCCTTGACGAACTTGTGGAACAGCTCGATCTGCTGCTCGGTGAACACCGGCTTCAATTCGCCGCGCACCTTCGAGCCCAGCACCGCGGCGTTGCCGATGGAGTGTCCCAACTCGTCGGCCGCCTTGCGAATCACCGCGTCGTCCGGCTTGTCGCTGGTGATCGCCTCGCGCAGTGCCCGCCGCTTGCCGACCAGGTCTTTCACCACGTCGCCGATTTCGGCCTTATGCCCTTTGACGATCTCCTTGACCTTTTCCCGCTGCTCGGGCGTAACATTCGCCTCGCTGCGCAGGACCATCAGCCGGCCAATGTTGCCTCCAATCAGCCGCCCCAGCGGCGTGTCGCGAAACTTGCCAGCCATGAAATCGCCATCGGCCGGCTTGGTGCTCGGAGCGGCCGCGGCCCCTACGCCCAACAGACCCACAATCACTAGCGGAGCCATCCATCGCGTTGCCAACATCGTCCTTCTCCTTTGCACTTTTGATGCACGTTTGGGTAAATCCATTGAGTGACTGAGCGGCACTCCCACGCTTGCGGAACAATGAGCTAGTGGACGACCGATGGGGGCCGGTTACAGGGCGGGGGGGCAAAGGCTTGAGACTTGAGACTGTAGGCTTGAGGAGAGCGAGGTCGAACTGCAACCAAATGACGACGAACGCTATCACGAAAACGCGAAAGTGCGAAAACGCGAATAAGCCCAAGGGTGGGGGTAGAGGTTCCCCAAGAATCGTCGCCCCCCGTTTCACGAGCCTCGTTTTCGTGCTTTCGCTCTTTCGCGTTTTCGCGATCCGTCTTCCCGGGCCGCCGCTCACTGCTCAAAGCCGATAGCCGATAGCCGACAGCCCCTCCCGCCCTGTCAAATTGGCAGTCAGGCCACGCCCAGAGTGCGATTGTCCTTCGCTGGCCAAGGCATCCCAGCCCGGCCCTCTCGACGTAACACATTAACCAACAATGTGTTTTGAATCGTGGGTGCCTCTTTGGCCCGCCAGTTGCTTAAAAGGGGGCCGCTGAGCTGTCTGTGCGCAATTTTGGCAGCATGGCAGGACGTCTCACCGGCCGGACGAACTCAAGGAAGCTCGTCGTTCGGCCCCCATAATCCAATCGTAAACTCACCCGTTGATATAAGTCAGGCACTGTACCGGAGGTACCTCGTCGATGTCGACCGCGACCAAATCCAAGAAGAAGCCCCGCACCAACGTCAATCTCCAGCCCCTCGGCGATCGCGTCGTGGTGGAGCGCGAAGAGTCCGAGCACACCACGGCGGGCGGCATCGTGCTGCCCGACGCGGCCAAGGACAAGCCGTCGCGCGGCACAATCATCAGCATCGGCACCGGCCGGCTGCTGGAAGATGGCGGCCGCAGCAAGATGCAGGTGAAGCCGGGGGACCGCGTCCTGTTCAGCAGCTACGCGGGCGAAGTGTTCCGCGTCGGCGACGACGAGCTGCTGCTGATGCGCGAAGAAGACATTTTGGCGGTGATCGAGTAGTTCCAACCGCGGCCGCCCCAAACGGCCCCGCTGTTAGCCGCCGCTGCACCAGCGGCGCGGAACCACCAGCAAGCAGGTCCCGCATTCACAACTCAAACACGAACATAAACTCACGACCATAACACGGAGTAAAACTCTCATGTCCAAGATGATGGCATTCGATCAGGAAGCTCGCGAGGCAATGCGCCGCGGCGTGGCCAAGCTCGCCCGAGCAGTCAAAGTCACGCTCGGCCCCAAGGGGCGCAACGTGATTCTGCAGTCGAGCTTCGGCTCCCCCACGGTCACCAAGGACGGTGTGACCGTTGCCAAGGAGATTGACCTCGAAGACGTCTACGAGAATATGGGTGCCCGCATGGTCCGCGAGGTCGCCTCGAAGACCAGCGACGTCGCCGGCGACGGCACCACCACCGCCACCGTGCTGGCGGAAGCGATCTTCAACGAAGGGCTGCGAGCGGTCGTCTCGGGCGTCAACCCGATCCAACTGAAGCAGGGGATCGAGAAGGCCATCGAAGACATCGGCGCCAAGCTCAAGAGCATGTCGATCGCCATCAAGACCAAGAAGGAAATGGCCCAGGTCGGCACGATCGCCGCCAATAACGACCCCGAGATCGGCAACATCCTGGCGGACGCCATGGAGAAGGTCGGCAAGGATGGCGTGATCACCGTCGACGAAGGCAAGAGCCTGCAAACCGAGACCGAATGGGTCGAAGGGATGCAGTTCGATCGCGGCTACCTCAGCCCGTACTTTGTCACCGACGCGGCGTCGATGGAAGCCGTTCTCGAAGATTGCTACATCCTGGTTCACGAAAAGAAAATCAGCAGCGTCAAGGACATGGTGCCGATTCTCGAAGCGGTGGTCAACGCGGGCAAGCCGCTGTTGATCGTTGCCGAGGACATCGAGGGCGAGGCCCTGGCGACGCTGGTCATCAACAAGCTCCGCGGCACGTTCAACGTGTGCGCCGTGAAGGCCCCGGGATACGGCGATCGCCGCAAGGCGATGCTGGAAGACCTGGCCGTGCTGACCGGCGGCACAGCGGTCTTTGAAGACCTGGGCATCAAGCTGGAAAGCCTGCCGATCACGGACCTCGGCCGCGCCAAGAAGGTGATCGTCGACAAGGACAACTGCACGATCATCGAAGGGGCCGGCAAGAGCGGCGACATCAAGGCCCGCATCGATCAGATCCGCAAGGAGATCGAGAATACCACCAGCGACTACGATCGCGAGAAGCTCGAAGAGCGGCTGGCGAAGCTCTCTGGCGGCGTGGCGAAGGTCAACGTCGGCGCGGCAACCGAAAGCGAAATGAAGGAGAAGAAGGCCCGCGTGGAAGACGCCCTGCACGCCACGCGTGCGGCCGTCGAAGAGGGCATTCTCCCCGGTGGCGGCGTGGCCCTGCTGCGTGCGTCGTCGGAAGTGAAACCCAAGGACATCTCGGGCGATCAGGAGATCGGTTACAACATCGTTCTCCGCGCCTGCCGGGCACCGCTGACGGCCATCGCCGCCAACGCCGGCCAGGATGGCGGGATCGTGTGCGAGCGCGTGGCCGAAGGAAAAGGCAACTTTGGCTACAATGCGGCGACCAACACGTATGAAGATCTCGTGAAGTCGGGCGTAATCGATCCGACCAAGGTCACCCGCACGGCGCTGACCAACGCGGCCAGCGTTTCGACGTTGCTGCTAACGAGCGACGCCTTGATTGCCGAGAAGCCGAAGGCCAGCGGCAAAAAGGCCGGCGGCGGCCATGGCGGTGGCGGCGACTACGACATGTATTAATCGGAGGCTATCGGCTGTCAGCGACATGTATTAATCGTTGGCCCTCTTTCTCCCCTCCGGGAGAAGGCTGGGTTGTGGGAGCGATCAAAAAACTGGCCTCGACGCCGCTCGCGTCGGTGCTATAATAAACTCAACAAGCATTGTGTTGACCCCGGCGATGTTATCGCGTCCGCGCGACTCGCTCGGGAGTCAACCGTAAACACGCCCGACCGGTGGCCAAGTGCCCCGGCCGGGTTTTTGTTGCGCCTGCAAACTCTTTCACACCTTTTCACACTCTTCAAACTCTTCACACCCCTTCCCCCCTTTTCACAACTTCCAGTCGCCACGAAAAACACCAACGGCACGAATCAAAACCTTCGCGATCTTCGCGGCCTTCTGTTCAACAAAAGAATTTTGAACAGAAGATCGCGAAGGACGCAAAGAAAGCACTGGGATGACCTCAAATCGGTAATCAAATTTTGCTTTTCTTTTAGTCTCTTCATCTACCTCCCTTCCGTCTCCGTGCCTCTGTGTCTCTGTGGTGAAAAAAATCGTCTTGTAGCGTGGTAGGTGCGATAGGTGCTAGCACGGCCCCTTCGCTCTTGACGCCTTCTCCCCGGTTTCCTATCTTTCCGGCCCGCGCTGGGGCGCGCCGCTGGGGAAGGCGGCGGCTATCGGGCGCTGTCAAGGGTCGGAGACCACTCGCCATGTCGCTCAAGAAGAACGCTCCGGTCCCTCTGTTGGACACCCGCCGCCAGCACGCCGCCTTGCAAGACCAGATCGAAGCGGTCGCCCTGGCCGTGCTCCGCTCGGGGCAATACGTGCTCGGGCCGGCCGTGGCGGATTTGGAACGAGGGGTGGCGGACTACTGCGGCACGCGGCATGCGATCGGCTGCGCTTCGGGAAGCGATGCGCTGCTGCTGGCCCTGATGGCGGCCGGCATCGGCCCGGGCGACGAAGTGATCGTCCCCAGTTTCACGTTCTTTGCCACCGCCAGCGCGGCGACTCGGCTGGGGGCCAAGGTGATTTTTGCCGACGTCGACCCGCGCACGCTCAATCTCGATCCGCAGGAAGTTGCCCGCCGGATCACTCCCGCCACGCGGGCGATCATCCCGGTGCATCTGTTCGGCCACTGCGCGGACATCGCGGCGATCCAGGAGGTCGTGCGCAAGTCGCCGGCCACCGGCAAAGTGATGATTGTGGAAGATGCCTGCCAGGCGATCGGCGCCGAGCGGGCCGGCCGCCGGGCGGGGAGCATGGGAGACGTCGGCTGCCTGAGCTTCTATCCGACCAAGAACCTGGGGGGCCCCGGCGACGGCGGGATGCTCACCACGAATGACGATCAACTGGCCGAACGGCTGCGGCTGCTGCGTGCCCATGGGATGCAGCCCCGCTACCATCACCACGTCGTGGGGATCAACAGCCGGCTCGACACGATTCAAGCGGCGATTTTGGCGGTGAAGCTCCCGTACCTCGATCGCTGGACCGACGCGCGGGCCCAACATGCGGCCCGTTATGCGGAGCTGTTCGCCGCTGCTGGACTGCCCGCCGGGGCGATGGAGTTGCCGACGGCCGCGCTGGCCTCAGCAGGAGCCGGCCTGCGGCATGTATGGAACCAGTACGTGGTGCGCGTGGCCAACGGCCGGCGCGACGCGCTGCGCGAACACCTGACGAACTGCAAGATCGGCACGGAGATTTATTATCCGATCTCGCTGCACCAGCAAACCTGCTTTCAGCCGGCCCAGGGCCGCGCGATCAGCTTGCCGCACTCCGAGCGGGCCGCCGGCGAAGTGCTGGCCCTGCCGGTGGCACCCGAGATGACGGACGAAGAGCAGGAGACCGTCGTGGCCGCCGTGTGCGAGTTCTTCCACGCCACCGCGACCTCTGCCGCCCCATCCACCGCGGCCGCCGCCCACAGCCCCATCCCGGCGCCGACGTTCCTTAAAGGCCCATCGATCCAGCAGCCAAATCAGCAGCGGGTCTAGGTGAGGGATTTCACCACGGAGGCACGGAGAAGGAGCAAATGACCAATGACCAAATCCCAATGACCAATAAGCTCAGATAGCAACTTCATTGGTCATTGGTGCTTGGTCATTGGTCATTCATTATCTCCGTGGTGAAAACCTCGAACACCAGCTAGGCCTTCTGCCCCGGCTTGCCGTGCATGTTGCGCAGCCGCTCCATCACTTCTTCCTGCGGCAGGTCGGGGCGGTCTTGCCGGCTGCGGGTGTGGCAGACCACCAGCAAGCCCAGTCCGATCATCAGCCCCAACAGCGTGTAGCCGACGATATACACCTTGTCCACGGGCTTGGCCGGCATCGACCGCCACACTTCGTTTTCCGACGGCGGCGCGGGCGCGGCGGCGGCCGGGTCAGTAGCTGGGGCCTGCGCCGCCAGCGGCCGAGCGCTCAAGAAAATCGTCAACACCAGCACGAGGCCGGCGGCGGCTGCGATTTGCG
>JAIOQB010000507.1 GCA_021413585.1 Planctomycetia bacterium | reverse complement strand
GCCGAAGTCAGAGTCGGGCGATCCCAAGAAGCAGGAAGCCCTGGACCGGCTGATCGAAATCCTCCATTCGCTCGAGCAGGACTACGACGTGCTGTGGGGATCGATGATCAAGCAGGCGATCCGCCGCGTGTACCCCAGCTTTAACGAAGGCTACTACGGCTACCGCGCGTTTTCCGAACTGCTTGACGACGCCCAGAAGCATGGCCTGATCGAGCTGGAGTTCGACCAGAGCCGCGGCAATTACAAGGTGCGGCCGAAGAAGACGTGAGGCGGGCGCGTGATCCGCCCAGATTACCGACCAGGCTTTAGCAATTCATCCGCCCGCTCAGCCACTTTGCGCCTCGCCCCTGGCAGCATCGCGGCGAACTCCGCGGGCAGCGGCGGCAGGCGGACGCGGCGCAGCACTTGGCCCAGGCGAAACATCAGCCGCTCGTCGTCGACATAGTCGGCCAGAAAGCGCTCTCGCAGGAAGATCGCGATGAACTTCTCGAGTTGCGACGGGGCCTCGTCGAGGCCGGCCATTTGGCCGACCAACTGGGCCACGCGCGGCGAGTCGATCGATGCCATCTGATCGTAGTACGCCGTCAATCGCTCTGGCTCTCGGCGAATCAACTCGGCGTCCAGCAGCAACTCGACCAGTACGTGCCCCAGAAACCAGGTCCGCAGGCCGGTGTCGGGGGGCAGCACGTTGCGGGCAGCGGTGGCAAGTTCGGCCGACAGGACCGCGAACGCCGGCGTGGCGTGGAACCAGCCGTCGTCGTGATGATGCTCGACAATCCCGCGGGCCAGCGCGGCAGTCACGGGATCCGAATCGTCCACAAACACCGCCGCGCGCTTGCTCCGCACCCGCACGCGGCGATCGACCACGCTCAACCAATCGGGCACCGCCGTCCCCGCCAGCCGGTGCGGATCGTCCAGAGCGTGGCGGCCGTGGGTGAAATAGTTCATGGGCGCAGATCGTGGGTGCCTGGGGCTGAACGGAGCGCAGCGAAGTGAAGCCCCAGTCGTTGAATCTTACTCAGCAGGGCAACGCTTTACCCTCCCCCGGCCCCTCCCTGAAAAGGAGGGGAGTTCCCTACCCTCGCTCCGGCTCACCCTACCCGCAGGCGTTGCTCCACGCGGCGGATCGTTTCTTCCACGTTCCAACCGGGATCGGGCTCGCCGGCAGCCGATCCGGCGGTGCGAGTCGGTTTGGCCGCTGGCCCGGACATCCAGGTTTCCACTCGCTTCTGGGCGGCCAGCACCGTGGTGTGGCTGCGGCGGCCGAAGTAGCTGCCGATTTCGCTCAGCGCGCTGCGTGTGTGCTTCCGCGCCAGCCACATCGCCAGCATCCGCGGCGCGGTCACGGCCCGCACCTTTCGTTCGGAGCGGAGCGTTTCGTCGGGGAGGCCCAGCACGTCACACACGGCCCGTTCAATGTCCGCCAACTGCACGGCCGGCCCGGCTTGCGGCACTAGGTCAGCGAGCACCTCTTCGGCCAACTCGCGGGTGATCGGCAGCCCATGTGCTTCGCTGGTCGCTTTGAGGCTGTGGACCGCGCCGGACAATTCGCGCGCATGCTCGCTGAAGCGGCCCGCCACCAGATTGGCCACGTCGTCCGTCAATTCGATCTTTAATCGCTCGGCCAGTTGGCGAACGATGCCCAGGCGCACGTCGAAGTCGGGCGTGTTGATCCGGCAAGCCATGCCGCCCCCCAGGCGGGCAACCAGCTCGGGGCCCAACCCGGCCAGCTCCGCCGGAGCCCGGTCGCCGGCCAGCACCAGTTGCCGTCCGGAACGCAGCACCGCGTCGATGGTATGCATCACCTCGACCAGCGTGGCCCGCTTGCCGGCAAAGAACTGCACGTCGTCCAGGACCAGCAGTTCGACGTTGCGGTATTTGCGGCGGAAGCTGGGCAGGCCGCTGTGGTGCAGCGCTTCGAGGAACTCGCTGGTGAACTGCTCGGCCGTTTGGTAAATCGCCCGCACGCGGGGCCGCTGCCGGCCGGCCGCCGCGGAAATCCCTTCGAGCAGATGGGTTTTCCCCACGCCGGTGAGGCCGTAAATGTACAGCGGCGAATAGCTGCCTAGCTCACGCACCGCCAGTTCGGCCGAGGCAAACGCCAGTCGGTTGCTGCTGCCGACCAGGAAATTGCTCAGCTCGCCCAAAGGGCGCCGGCGGCGAAGGGGCTCGGAGGGGGGCGAATCGACTGGTTCTGTTGAGGCCGCTTCGGCAGCAATTCGGATGGAGGCGGTGTCCGATTTTGCCGGCAGCGGGGAGCGTGCCGGGGCTGGGCTGAGAGTAGGTTGTCCCGAGGCACGTGATGCCATCGTTACCGGGGCCAGATCGCACGGATCGGCCGCCGCCGCCCCCTCTTTCCCTGCCGCTACGCTGAACACAACTTCCAGCGATTCGCCCAGCGCGACCAGCACGCTCTGCTTTAGATCAGCATGAAAATTGGTGCGGAGCCAATCCTGGTAAAATGCGTTGGGTACTTCGACATTGAGGCGCCCAGGGACATCAAGACGCCCCGGCTCCAACGTCCAATTCGTTCGGCCACCAAACCACAGGGCCACGCGCGATTGGCCGACGCGCTGGACTAGAGCGTCGCGCACCGCGGCGATACGGTCCGCAGTGCTATTGATTGCGGCGTTATTGGTTGCTGTGCGTACCGCGCATTCAGGAGCGTCGCTAAACGCCAGGCCCCGCTGGGCCACGGTTGCTTCCTGAACCGAGGGTGCTTCCTGCATGTCGATCACTTCCTGCACGGCGGGCACTTCCTGCACGACGAGTACTTCCTGCACGCTTGGCCCTTCCTGGATAACGGGCCTTTACTTGACGACGGGCCATTTCATAACGGCTGACTGCGAATCACTCACCACATCAATCCACTGCGACAATTCACTGCGACCTGACTCATCCGCAACGGCGCGCACGCCGTCCACTAAACCCAGTGCCGTCAGGACACAGGGTGTCGTCCGAAATCAATGCTCCGGAGCGACCGGGAAGTGTTGGTGTGCGTGGCGAAGTAGTCGCCGGAAGGAGGTTGAATGAATCCGTGTTGAGTAACAGCAAGAAGCCGATTGTACGCACGCTGGCAGTGCTGTCAAAGGACCAAATGGGAACTGGCGAAATATTTTTTCGCGTCGCCGCGCGGCGACGCGGAACCACCGGAAAATTTCGCCTTACCCCATCGCCGCCGGCACATTTTTATTCTGCCGCACGCGCGTGCAACGTGGAAAAGTTGTGGACAACCGGAACACGATGCGACGCAGCTTTAATTTAGGCGCCGCGTTTTTTCCGTGGAATATGCAAGGTCCGCGCGAGGCATAAGCACTTACGCGCTGCGTGTTAAAATGCCTTCGCCAAATTTCGCGGCGAGTCTACATGTCGCGCCACTTCCATGCATACGAATTAATGTGTGGCGCTGCCGATGGAAAGAAACTTTTTGATCGGCCCATTGACAATTTCCGCCGCCGTGGTCTTTCGTGCGCCGCGACGCCGCGCAACAATTTGGTGCCTGGGGCAGAGCGCAGCGATGCCCCAGACTGTTTTGGGCGGACTGCCACGTTCTGGGGCTTCACTCCGCTGCGCTACGTTCAGCCCCAGGCACCCACGAACGCTCACTTATCCAACACCTTCAACATCACGCTGCGGCGCTGCCAGTGAATAAAGCCCAGGCCGGCATACATTCGCTGCGCCGGCTCGTTGGCCGTGTCGACGGCCAGCACCAGTCGGGCACGCCCTGCGGCTCGGGTCAGCCGCTGCGCATGGCGCACCGCTTCTCGCCCCAGGCCACGCCCGCGCCATGCGGGAGCCAGCCCCACGTAGACCAGTTCAAACTCTTCGTCACGCGGCTGATCGGCCAACAGCAGGCAGCCCACGTCGACCCCTTCGTACACAAGAAAATGCCAATAGCGCGTGCCGCTCTCGCCGGCCGCCGCATAGCCGTCGAGCATTTCGCCCGGCTGGCGAACGCCGCTGAGCAGGGGGCAGTCCTGCGTCCCCTCGAATGTCGCCGCCAGCACATGTTCGAGCCGCACGCGGTCGCAGGCTGGCTCATAGGACGTCACTACCAGCGAGTGGTCCGACTTGATCGGCGCGGCATTCACGTCGGTTGCCTGCCAGAACAGGTAGTCCAGTACCGCCGCGTGCTGCAGGCCGGCGGCCTCGAGCAACTTCGCTTCGCGAGAAACCGGTTCGGCAACCACCGACTGTACGAGCCGAACGTCCTGCGTGGCGGCGAATGCCAACGCCCGCTCGATCAATCGTGTCGCCGCCAGTTCCATTTCCTCTGGCTTGGCGGCGGACTCGAATTGGGGAGTCCAGAGAATGGCCGAGCGCCCCGGCTGCAATTGCGACCAGACGACCCCCAGCCGATGTTTCGCCGCGGCGGCCTCGAACAACCCGGCCAACGAGATGCGCCCCTCGCGCGCGCCGCGGCAAATCCGCTGCACATTTCGTTGGAGCAGGTCGGCGGATATCAAGTCGGCCGATTCACCATCCGCCGTTGCCGCTTCAGAACCCCCGCCGGCGAGCAACAGCCGCAGTGCAGCGGCCTGATGCTCGAGGCTTACTGGCTCAATGGTCAGATCATCCGAATCGGGGCGGCCCATGCATCGCAGGATATCGTGGCAGCGACCGGCCCGCGAGCCCCGCTATCTTTGATGACCCCTATTCGTACCAGCTCGCCGTCTGCGGCGTCAGCAACAGGGAGATGGAGAATCGCCGATTGGGATTCGCCGCGCGCACCACCTCGGCCGGCCGCACGCGCAGTTCGCTCTCCACCTGTCCACTCGACGATCGCTGGTAGAGAAACAAACCCGGGTCGACCGACTGCGTCCGCGCCAGCCCATTTGGCGCGGCCACCTCGTTGATCAGCCGATCGACGTTGCCGCTGACCCCCTCGAACACGATCTTGCGCAACCGCCGGTCGGGGCCGTAGTAGTACGTCAGGCTGCCGGCCACGTCGTTCTCGCCAATGCCGGTCAGCAGCGGCACGCGGAATCCTTGCAGCGATCCGGCCGGCGGCAGCGTCGAGACGACCGGCCAGTGAGTCATGATCCAGTCGATCGTGATGTCGAACCGAAACACCTCGGCCAGTTCATGCGGCGGGGCAATTTCTGCTTTGGCCGGCGGAGCACCGGGGAGCGCGGCCAGCGCGGGGATCGGCTCTCCCCCCACCGGCGGAATGTAGTTTGGATCGGTGGAATAGGCGGCGGAACTGTTCGCACCACGAGGACTTTGCGCCCAGGTCCAAAGCGAGTCGATCTTCTTCCCGGTGGCCGCCATGTACGGCACGACGACTGTGCTGCCCAGGATCCCCACCGCCATCGCGCGCCGCGCCGTTTTGAACATTGCGTTGATCCACCAAGGTAGCGTGGGTGGTTGCACCCACGTTGAATCGATCAAAGACTCGTGGGTGCAAGCACCCACGCCACGCTTCACCAAACTTCATCGGCAGCCGGACCGCCGCCACTTCCGGGTAGAATCGCTCTGTGCCGCAGGCGTCAGAGCAGGCTCATTCGCTACGCAACGCACGTCCGTCGCGGCTGTTGCTTCCGAACTGTCAGACAAGTTGCACACGGCCGCGGGGCTGACGGCCGCCACACTCTTCTGCCGAATCGCTACAATGGTCCGGGTCCAGTCCCGCCCTGTATCTTCGCCATACATGTCGCCCATGAATTCCGCCGCCGATCTCGATGACTACCGGTGGCTTGTCAGCCCAGCGGCCGC
>JAIOQB010000451.1 GCA_021413585.1 Planctomycetia bacterium | reverse complement strand
TGGCACCAGTGGCAGGCAGAGTAGCCGATGGAAAGAAAAATCGGTTTGTCTTCCTTGCGGGAACGCTCTAGCGCATCGGGCCCCCACGGAAACCAGTCCACCGGGTTGTCCTGGTGCTGAAGCAGGTAAGGGCTGGTGGATGTGGCGAGGCGATTTGGCATGGATGGGCTGTCGGCTATCAGCCGGAAAAAGGCGTGAACCGTACGTTTTAAAAGCCGATAGCCGATAGCCATCACTTAAACGATTGCCCCGGCCCCGGAAAAGTTCCTTCGCGGACGTCGTGGCGAAATCGGCCCACGGCGTCGGTGATCTGGGTGCCCAGGTCGGCGTAGGCTTTCACGAAGCTGGGGACGTAGTCGCTCGACAGGCCCAGCAGATCGTGGATGACGAGAATCTGGCCGTCGCAGTCGGCACCGGCGCCGATGCCGATCGTGGGGATCGAAATCGCTTTCGTAATCTCGCGGGCCAGGTCGGCTGGGATGCATTCCAGCACTACGGCGAACGCGCCGGCAGCTTCGGCCGCTTTGGCGTCGGCCATCAGGCGTTCGGCGTCGCGCTGCACCCGATAGCCCCCCAGCGTGTGTACCGCTTGTGGCCGCAAGCCACAATGGGCCATTACCGGGATGCCTGCACCGACCAGCGCCGCGATCACGTCCGATTGATCGGCCCCTCCTTCGAGCTTTACCGCCTGGCAGGCGGATTCCTTCAAGATGCGGCCGGCGTTTTCGATCGCCTTGTACGGCCCAAGCAGGTTCGACGGAAACGGCATGTCCACCACCACCAGGGCATGTTCCACCGCGCGGCCTACGATTTCCGCGTGATAGATCATCGCGTCGAGCGTGACGGACAGCGTGTTCTCGTGCCCTTGCACGACCATCGACAGGCTGTCGCCGACCAGGATCCCTTCGACTCCGGCCGCGTCGAGCAGCCGCGCGGTGGGGTAATCGTACGCCGTGAGCATGGTGATCTTTTCACCAGCGTGCTTCATGGCGGCAAACTTGGGGACGGTGATACGCTTGGCGGGGGACATGGATTTAGGTGAGGGCATAAATGCTGCGTCAAATCCCCATCTGGGCCAAGGCGTCGACGATGCTTCCCAAAATGCCCGAGAGATTCGGGTGCGTGTACTCATAGTGCTCCGCCGCCTGCTTGAGCCGGCCGACGATCGACGGATTCCAATTTGGGGCGGCAGGCGCGGCTTTGCCCGCTTGCAGCACGCCGGATTGCTTTTCCATCGCCGCGGCGAGATCCGCCATGGCGGATTGCAGCAACGCCTGGATTTCCGGATCGGTGGGCTCGACCGACTTCAACTCGGCGTTGAGTTCCGCGACCGTTCGACGCAGCTTTTCGAGTTTTTCTTGAGGCACGGGTGGATTTCTGATTTAGGATTGATGATTTCTGATTGATCACGACCGGTAAGGGTATTATACCGAACCCGGCTCCCCTCCAGCAGCCGGCATGTATTACGGCCGACAAACGGCAATCCACCCATTCGCTCGCACTCGGCCTAGCCACCACGCCGACCGCAGCCGATGCCTGCGCGCCGTGCAGAGCGGGATCGTTTCTTCGATCCGCCACCCTGCCTGCCGCAATTCTCGCAGAAACTGCTTACGCGTGAAGACGTGCAGGAACAAATTTGGCACTCCCTGGAAGGTAGTCGATTTGTCGCCCAACTCGCCTCCACGGCCGAGTGCGACCGCCGGCAAGTGCCGAACGAGCCACCATCGGCCACCTGGGTCGAACAGGTTCGTCCACAGGTTGTGGACATGTACCACGAACTTCCCTTGCGGGCGCAGTATCCGCCGCACATGTTCGAGGAATTGCCGCCGGTTGTCGCGGCCGTGTATCATACCCAGCGTGCTGTAGAGGCAAACAGCGTGATCGAACGAGGCGTCGCGTATGCAGCCAAGCTCGACCAGATTGGCCTGCACCAAGTCCAGGGAAATCTGCTCGTGCTGCGTCTTTTCCGCCAACTGGCGGAGCATTGCCGCCGAGAGATCGACCGCCACCACCCGCTGCCCACGCCGCGCCGCCGCCAACGCGATCCGCCCCGTGCCGCAGCCCAGGTCGGCCAGCGTGCCCGTGCCGCAGCAGACGCGGGCAACCACTTGCTCGTCGAACTCGCACAAAGTGTCGTCGCGGAGCGATTCGTCGTAGCGGCGGGCGATGTGATCGGCTTGAGTGTATTCCCAGAGGCCGCGAGACACGCCCGGCGGCAGCCGCCAATCGGGGCGCGGCGCGGGCCCGGTTTGGCGAGTTACGGCTTTGACGTTGGCGAGTGATTCATCCACAGAGTGATTTCCTTCGTGCCGGCGCGATTGTATGCGAGACGGAAGGCAGCCTCTATGGGTGGGTTGGAGCAAGTTGGTAGTTCCAGCACTGGCAAAGCCAATGGCACACGGACAAGGGCGAAAACCAGGGATGAATTTGCTGGTTCTACCACGTCAATTCTCAACTTTGAAACTTTATCCAAATGCCTTGAAATTGCCGCCCCTTGGCCGGGCGATTCAATCGGCGGTATAATCGCCGCGTTGATTTTTCTCAGAACCCAAACGGCGGGCCACTGGTCCGCCCCGTGCAACGCAGGAGATTTGCCGTGGCTATTCGTGTGGCGATTAATGGATTTGGCCGTATCGGGCGCCTGGTGTTCCGCAATTTGGCGGCCCGCACCGATAAGTTCGAAGTGGTCGCCATCAACGATCTGACCGACACCAAAACGCTGGCGATGCTGCTGAAATACGACAGCACCCACCGCCGGTTCAACGGCGACGTGAGCTTCAACGAAGAGGCGATCATCGTCAACGGCAAGTCGATTCGGATCCTCAAGGAACGCGATCCGGCCAAGCTCCCCTGGAAGGATCTGAAAGTTGACGTGGCCTTGGAAAGCACCGGGTTCTTCACCGCTCGGGCCGACGCGGCCAAAGGAAAGCCGGGTTACGACACGCACCTGACCGCCGGTGCCCGCAAGGTGATCCTCAGCGCCCCGGCCAAGGACGGCGCCGACCTGACCTGCGTGCTGGGCGTGAACGACGACAAGCTGACGCCCGAGATGAAGTGCGTCAGCAACGCCAGTTGCACGACGAACTGCCTGGCCCCACTGGTCAAAGTGCTGCACGACACGTTCGGCATCGAGAAGGGCTTGATGACCACGGTCCACAGCTACACGAACGATCAGCGGCTGCTGGACCTGCCGCACGACAACCTGTACCGTGCCCGCGCGGCGGCGATGAACATCGTGCCCACCAGCACCGGAGCGGCCACGGCCGTCGGGCTGGTGATTCCCGAGATGAAGGGGAAGCTCACCGGCATCGCCCTGCGGGTGCCGACCTCCGACGGCAGCGTGACCGACCTGACCGCCCTGATGAAGCGAAACGTAACCGACAAGGAAGTCAACGCGGCGATGAAGCAGGCAGCGGAAGGACGGCTCAAGGGGATTCTCGAATACACGGAAGACCCGATCGTATCGAGCGACATCATCGGCAACCCACATAGCTCGATCTTTGCCGCCGACTGGACGCAGGTGATGGACGGCAACCTGCTGAAGGTCATCTCGTGGTACGACAACGAGTGGGGCTATAGCTGCCGCACCGTTGATCTGATTGAGCGCGTGGGGTCGATGTAGGCGGGGGCAGAATTCGTGCGGTTAGCGCTGGTGCCTGGGGCAACGCCCCAGATATCGCTTGTAGCCCACCCCATCTCCACCTAAAATAAATGCATCCCGCCGCTGGCGGCCCGCACCCGTTCGTGTTGGTGCGTCGCCAGCATTTTAGGTTCAAAACTCGCCTGGATTTTCCCGCATGGCGAACAGGGCTCGTTTGAGTCGAACTCTCGGGCGTAGTGGCGTCGGGCCACAACAGCTCGCAGGGCGTCTGCTGGCTCTGTTCGCGGCCCTCGCATATTGCTTACCGCCGATGGTTGCGCGGGCCGCTGACGCTCCCATCGATTTCCAGCGCGAAATCCGCCCGATCCTGGCGGACACCTGCTACACCTGCCACGGCAACGATCAGGCCAAACGCAAATCGGCCCTGCGGTTCGACAGCCGCAAAGGGGCGTTTGCCGATCTCGGCGGCTACCAGGCGATTGTGCCCGGCCATCCCGAAAAGAGTTCGCTCGTCGAACGGATCATCAGCACCGATCCCGACGAGCGGATGCCCCCGCCCGATTCCGGCCGCCAGCTCACCCCCAAGCAGATCGATCTGCTGCGCCGCTGGATTGCCCAGGGGGCGCATTGGCAGGACCATTGGGCATTCATCGTTCCCAAGCGCCCGCAGTTGCCCGCCGTTCGAATGGCCGAGTGGCCGCGCAACGACATCGATCGCTTCATTCTGGCCAAACTGGAACAGGAAGGACTAAAGCCTTCGCCTGAGGCGAGCAAAGAAACGCTCCTCCGCCGAGTCACCCTCGATCTGACCGGGTTGCCGCCGACGATTGCCGAACTCGACGCCTTTCTCGCCGACAAGTCGCCGGGCGCGTACGAAAAAGTGGTCGACCGGCTGCTCGCTTCTCCTCGCTACGGCGAGCAGATGGCGGTCGACTGGCTCGACGCGGCCCGCTACAGCGACACCAACGGTTACCAGTTGGACGGCACGCGCACCATGTGGCCGTGGCGAGATTGGGTGGTCAACGCCCTGAACCATAACATGCCGTTCGATCAATTCACGATCGAGCAACTCGCGGGCGACATGTTGCCCAATCCGACCGAATCGCAGCGTCTCGCCACCGGCTTTCACCGCAATCATCCACTCAACGGCGAGGGTGGCCGCGACCCGGAAGAATCTCGCGTGGAGTACGTCGTCGATCGGGTCGACACCACCGCCACCGTCTGGCTGGGGCTGACGGCCGGCTGCGCCCGCTGCCACGATCACAAGTACGATCCGATCGCCCAGCGCGAGTTCTATCAACTCTACGCGTTCTTCAACAGCATCGCCGAGACGGGCAAGGTGGACCGCGGGTCGAACGCTTTCCCGATGTTGGCGTTCACCACGCCCACGCCCCGGCTGGAAAAAATGCAGGCCGAAATCGCCTGCATGGAAAAAACGATGCAGGGAAAAAACGCCGAGCAGGAAGCGGCGTTAGCCCGACTGGAAGCGGAGGCAATCGAAACCGAAAAGCTGCCGACGCTCGGCCCGTGGCAGTCGCTCGGCCCGTTCCGCGCCGCCACCGACCGCGAGGCATTTGAGACCCAGTTTGGCCCGGAGAAGGATTCCCGCCCGGCGGAGCAATATGGCGACCAGCGCCGGACCGCTCAGCAGTATGCCGACGGCCAGACCATCAAGCTCGCCCTCCCCGACAATTCGGCCCTGTACCTGGCTCGCACGATCACCGCCGCACGGGCCATGGAACTGAACCTTTCGCTGGGCAGCGACGACGGGTTGCAGGTGTGGCTCAACGGCCAACGACTGCTCGCTCACAATCAGACGCGCCCCGCCGCGCCGGATCAGGAGAAGGTGCCGCTCAAGTTGCAGCGAGGCGAGAACTATTTGTTGTTGAAGATCGTCAATGGGCTCGGCCCGTCCGGGTTCTATTTTGCGATCAAGCCCACGGAGATTCAGCAAATTCTGGCCATGCCAACGGTCAGCCGCAGCGCCAAGCATCGAGATTCCCTGCGGCGATATTTGTTGACGAAACTCCCGGATCTGGCGCCGCTGCGGGCCAAAATCGCCAACATGCAGAAGCAGGAAAAAGAGCTGCGCGCGAAAAGCACCTACGAAACGATGGTAATGCAGGAGCGTCCCACGCCGCGCGAGACGTACGTCCTGATCCGCGGCCAGTTCGATAAGAAAGACCTCAAGCATAAGCTCGAACCGCTGGTTCCCGCCTGCCTGCCGCCGCTGCCCGCGGGTGCTCCGCACAACCGGCTGGGGCTGGCCCGCTGGCTGGTCGATCCGGCCAATCCGCTCACCGCCCGCGTGACGGTGAATCATTATTGGCAGCAGTTTTTCGGAATCGGTTTGGTTAAAACGACCGAGGATTTTGGCTCGCAGGGGGAACCGCCATCGCATCCCGAACTGCTCGATTGGCTGGCCACGGAGTTCATCGCCCGCCATTGGGATGTCAAAGCGATGCACCGGCTGATCGTGACCAGCTCGACGTATCGACAATCGTCGCGCGTCTCGCCGGACTTGTTGGAGCGAGACATGTACAACCGAATGTTGGCCCGTGGGCCGCGGTTCCGGCTGTCGTCGTTCACGATCCGCGATCAGGCACTGGCGGTGGCGGGTTTGCTGGTCGATAAGGTGGGCGGTCCGCCGGTGAAGCCGTATCAGCCCGACGGCGTGTGGCAGGACTTCAGCCTCGGCAATATCAAGTACGTGCAGGACCATGGCGAAGGCCTCTACCGCCGCAGCGTGTATACGTTCTGGCGGCGCAGCGTGGCGCCGACGATGCTGTTTGATACTTCGCCACGGCAGGTGTGTACCGTAAAAGCGTCGCGTACCAACACGCCGCTGCATGCACTGACGCTGCTTAACGATGTCACGTTCGTCGAAGCGGCCCGTGCACTGGCCCAGCGGGTGATGCTCGAAGGGGATCCAGCTCCCGCTGCCCGCATCGACAGGGCATTCCGCCTGGCCACGGCCCGCCATGCGACGCCTCAGGAAATGGAAGTGCTGACCGCCGGACTTCGCCGGGCCGAATCCCAGTTCCGCAACGATCCGGCGGCGGTGAAGAAGCTGCTGGCTGAGGGGGAGTCGCCGCGCGATAAGAAGCTCGACGAGGTCGAACTGGCCGCCTACACCGCCGTAATGAACGTGATTCTCAACCTGGACGAAGTCCTGACCAAGGAATAAGCCGATGGATCCTCGCCTCGAACGCCAGTTGATGATGACGCGGCGCAGCCTGTTTGGCGCCGCCGGCGTGGGACTGGGCAGCATCGCCCTGGCCACAATGATGGCCGAAGATGGTCTGTCTTCCCAAGCCAACTCGGGCCCATCAAAACCAAATGTCTCCGGCGGATTGCCGGACCTGCCGCACTTCCCCGCGCGGGCCAAGCGGGTCATCTGGATGCTGCAATCCGGCGCGCCGTCACAGGTTGATCTGTTCGACTACAAGCCAGGGCTGGCGAAGATGCTCGGCCAGGAATTGCCCGCCTCGGTGCAAATGGGGCAGCGGGTCACGTCGATGACAGCCGGACAGGCGAAGAAGCAGATCCTGCCGTCGATCGCCGAGTTCAAGCAGCGCGGCAAGAGCGGCATGTGGATCTCGGACTTCCTGCCGTACACCGCGGGGATCGCCGACGAGTTGTGCCTGCTCAAGGCGATGCACACCGAGGCGATCAACCACGCGCCGGCGGTGACGCATCTGATGACCGGCGGCCAACAGCCCGGCCGCCCCAGCATGGGAGCGTGGCTCTCCTACGGCCTGGGCTCGGCCAACTCCGACTTGCCAACGTTCTGCGTGATGACCTCGCGCGACAGGGAGGGGACGTGCGGGCAGTTGTTCTTCGACTACTACTGGGGGAGCGGCTTCTTGCCGTCGTCTCATCAAGGGGTGAAGTTCCGCGGCGGCGGAGACCCGGTGCTGTATCTTTCGAATCCCGACGGCGTGGCCGCGCCGGTCCGGCGCGGGCAACTGGATGATCTCGCCCGCTTAAACTCCATGCGGTTCGACGCCGTCGGCGATCCGGAAATCAGCACCCGCATCGCGCAATATGAAATGGCGTATCGGATGCAGTCCTCCGTGCCGTCGCTGATTGATTTTTCCACCGAGCCCGAGCACATTCTCAAGATGTATGGGCCAGACGTACACCGCCGCGGCTCGTACGCCTCGAACTGTCTGCTGGCCCGCCGGCTGGCGGAGCGCGACGTGCGATTCATCCAACTGTTTCACGCCGGCTGGGATCAACACCAGAACCTGCCGACGCAGTTGATCAATCAATGCCGCGACACGGACCAGGCCTCGGCCGCGCTGGTGATGGATCTTAAGCAGCGAGGGTTGCTCGATGACACGCTGGTGATCTGGGGAGGTGAGTTCGGCCGCACCGTGTTCTGCCAGGGAAATATCGGCGCCGCCGACAAGAAGTATGGCCGCGACCATCACCCTCGCAATTTCGCCATCTGGATGGCTGGCGGCGGGATGAAATCAGGCCTGACCTACGGCGAGACCGACGACTTCAGCTACAGCGGCGTGAAGGACAAGGTTCACATCCACGACTTGCAAGCGACCGTGCTCAATCAACTGGGCATCGACCACAAACGGCTGACGTTCAAGTTCCAAGGCCGGCACTTCCGCTTGACCGACGTGGCGGGGGAGGTGGTGAAGGACGTGCTGGCGTAACGTCGGCAAATGTAGCGGGAACCGACAGGCCGCCAGCTTTGCGCCAATGCGGCAGCACCGGCAATTTCTTCCCTGGTTTTCGCCTTCGTCCGTGTGCCACTGGCTTTGCCAGTGCCGGCGCCACCAGGCCGCTCAACATCTGCTTCAAGCCGCGCTATTTACAAACCGGGAACTCCTGGGTGTAGAATGAACCCATAGGCTGCCGGTTCTTTCTCTGCGAAAGAGGGCCCGAGTAAGGCAGCGGTAGTGATAGCTTTTTATGAGCAAGAAGCGAGCCCACCATGACCATCGAACAACTCAAAGTCGTGTACGACGCAGTCCCCTTCAAGCCGTTTGTACTGCACTTGGCGGACGGACGAGAGATTCCGGTCCGACACAGGGACTTCATCATGAGCGCTCCCAGCGGCCGCACGATTGTCGTGTATCAGCCGGACGATACGTGCAATATCATCGACTTGCTGCTGGTGACCGATCTTGAATTCAAGCCCGCGAGCAACGGCAAGCATCGGAAGCGCTAGTTGCTGTCGGGCAGCAGCGAAGGGGGGACTGGGTTAACGCCCCAGTTCTCGCTGCAGATTCGCACATCCGCCCCGGTGCCCAGAACCAAACTAATGAACCGCGCAATCTGGCCTCCGATCGCGCTCTTGGCTGCCCTGATGCTGGCGATCGGCGGGTATCTGCTCGCGGCGGGCAAATTCATGCCGCGCGTGCATCCTGACACGGCGTCCTATGTTCAGTCGCCGGTGAGTTCGCTTCGCGGCATGTTGGAGAGCCCGCGGATGCCCGGGTATCCGCTGCTGCTGGCCGCGGTCCGACAAACGTCGCTCGGTTTCGCGGCGA
>JAIOQB010000145.1 GCA_021413585.1 Planctomycetia bacterium | reverse complement strand
GTGCTGGCGGGTTGACCCGAGAAGCTCGGGCAGTTGAGCACCGGGATCACCTTGCCAGCCAACGAGATGTTGTTGTTGGTGTTGGTGAAGGCGTCGTCGGTCGAGAACTTGATCTGATCGTAGATGTAACCTTGCTCAAAGTAGGGGAGCAACTTCACGATGAAGCTGTACGGAGCCAGGCTGGCGGCCGTGGTGCTGCCCGGCTTGGCAGTCGCCATGTCGTCAAACGACACGACCGTGCCGTCCTTATTGAAGCCCGACGACGGGAACTTCTGCTGATTGTCGTGGAACAAGTGCAACGCCGTTGCCAACTGCTTGAGTTTGACGGAGCACGAGGCTCGTCGGGCGGCCTCGCGGGCCGCCTGGATCGCCGGCAACAGCAGGGCGATCAACACGCCGATGATGGCAATCACCACCAGCAGCTCCACGAGGGTAAACCCTCGCTTCACGCTTCGCTTCTTCATATTCCCATCCTCCAGTAAAAAAAATGAATAGAACGAAATGCAGCGAACACCACTGCCTGTTCCCAAAGGCAAGCTCTGCCCAAGAACTTTGGAGCTACGAAAAAATGGATGTAAGTTCCGGCAGAGAAGTGGAGTTTAGCCTAATGGCATTTGACGGCGCTGTCAATGAATTGGCACTACGGCTATGGGAGATGTTTTTGCTCCCCGCTCCACTCGATGCCTCACCCGGCAGGCCCCACCGGATCGGCCCCACCCGGCGGGGGGTGCGGGCGTCGATCTGACCGGATTGTGACGGTTACAGGACAAGCCGCAAATCGACGGCCGCCCCTAATAACGGGGCATTCCTGGCTCGATTTCAACGGCCCATTGGTCGATGCCGCCAGCAAGGCTTTGGGCCGTGGCCAATCCCTGCTGCCGCAGCCAGCTAGCTACTCTCAGGCTGCGCCCGCCGAGGTGGCAATACACCACCACATGCCGACTGCGGAGGGGCTCGAGTTCCGCCTGCCGGTCGATGAGTTGGCTCATCGGCAACAGCATGGCGCCCGCGATCGATACCATTTCGTGCTCGTCCGGTTCGCGACAGTCGAGCAGCACCAACTCGTCCCCCTGGGCAATTCGTTCGTGGACTTCCTGGCAGGAGATTTCCAAGGGGGGAGCGTCGGGCATGATTTATTCAGATGGGAATGACGTTGAGCGAGCAGCGAACGAACAGAAGTTGTTTTACTAAACGCACGCCCTTGTGGCTACGCTCAACCCTCGCCGACAACTCTACTTGAAGGTATCCCCCATGTCGCCGTTGTCGTCGGCGCGGCGCGAGATGAAGGCTCGATAGACTTTGGGATCGATGTCGTTGTTGATCGATCGGGTTTCCGTGCCGGCGCAGGCGTGGTTGACCAAGCCGGGGTGCTCGCTGCTGGGGCCCCACGCCATGTCGGCGTCGGCGTCGCCGATGTTGGCCGCCAGGATATAGTTCGCCTGCGCGTCGTGCCCTTGCACGTTCAGGCCCGGCAGCAATTCATCCGGCCCCAGCGCCCGATCGTCGTACGTGTCGCCCACATCGGGATGAAAGCCGGGGATGGCCGCGGTGGCGCCGTCCCACCAGACCGCGTAATTCGGCTCGCGCGTTTCCACCAGCATCGCGGTTTGCGTGGGAGATTTCAGACTCCCCAAGGGATAGGCGAAATAGGGATGAATCACGCCGCCGTTGAGCGTCAGGCTCGTCACGCTCTGTTCGTCTTGCAGGCAGTGCAGCGTGGTCGCGCCGAGCGCCTTGTAGTTTCCGATCGCCGGCTTCGCCACGCCCGAGGGAGGAATATAGTCGGTTGCCACGGTGTTGATGGGCCCGCTATACGAAGGGCAGATAAACAGCGGAATCACCTTCGCGGCCAAGGTATAGTTCGCCGCCGCAAAGGCATCGTCGTCGGCAAACCGAATCTGATCGTAGACCTGACCTTGCTCAATGTAGGGCATCAGTTTGACCAGGAAGCTGTACGGCCCATCGCTGGAGCCGGGCTTGATGTTTTTGATCTCCAGCGACTTTTCCGCCAGGTTCTGGCCATCCTTGTAGATCGCCGAAGTCGGCAGCCGCTGGTATTTGTCGTGATACAGATGCGTCGCGGTGGCGATCTGCTTGAGCTTTACCGCGCAGGCAGCTCGCCGGGCGGCTTCGCGGGCGGCCTGCACCGCCGGGATCAACAGCGCTATCAACAGGCCGATGATGGTGATCACCACCAACAATTCGACGAGTGTAAAACCCCTCTTAACCGCCTGCCCCATCGTCTCAACCTCCAGCAATGTGCGGCCCCAAGGTGATGGCCGAGCACTCCAACCACGATAGGCCGTTTGCAATTGGCTGTCAAATTGGCGAAAACGAGGGGGCTGCATTGAAGGGGCGGCCGGCGACCAACGAAGCCGTCCTTAGTGTTCGACCGGGCAAACGGGCACTGTTGGCCACGATACAATGACGAAGCCAGCTCGACCTATTCCCGTTAGACGCCTCGGGTTGAGGCTGGTTCATTCACTCCATGTTTCAAAATTGTTACGCGTGAAAATGGAACCGCAGCTCTGATGGCCACCGTCGATCCGCAACAGCAGCGAGCATTTGCCGTCGACGTGGTGCGGCGGCTGCAAGAGGCGGGCTACGAAGCCTGCTTCGCCGGCGGCTGCGTGCGCGATCAATTGCTCGGGCGCAAGCCGAAGGATTTCGACATTGCCACCAGCGCCCGGCCCGACCAGATCCGCGAACTGCTGGGGACGCGGCGGACGTTGGCGATCGGGGCGGCGTTTGGCGTGATCACGGCGCTGGGGCCGCGCGGCGCCGGCCAGTTGGACGTGGCCACGTTTCGCCGCGACGATGTGTACAGTGACGGCCGCCATCCCGATCGCGTAGAGTTCAGCACCGCCCAGGAAGACGCCCAGCGCCGCGACTTCACGATCAACGGCATGTTCTTCGATCCGCTCGCGGAGCGCGTGGTCGACTATGTCGGGGGGCAGGAAGATCTGCGGCGCGGAATTGTGCGTGCCATTGGCACGGCCGCCGCGCGGATTAGCGAAGACAAGCTGCGGATGCTCCGCGCGGTGCGGTTTGCCGCGACGTTGGCTTTTGAACTCGACCCGGCCACCGAGGACGCGATCCGCGACATGGCCGAGCAACTCTCCGTGGTAAGCGTCGAACGGATCGCGGCCGAGATGCAGCGAATGCTGGTTGACGCGCATCGGGTCCGTGCGCTAACACTGCTCCGCGGCACGCGGCTGCTGCCGGTGGTGTTTGCGGGGCTGGCGATTCCGGACGGAGCCGCATGGGATCAGGCGCTCCGCGTGCTCGACCGGCTCGATCAACCCACGTTTCCCTTGGCGCTGGCGGCGCTGATCGGTGAATTTACGGATGCGGAGGGGGCGGAGTATCTGGCCCGAGGGTGGCGGCTGTCGAACGATATTGTCGGGCGCACCGCGTGGCTGGTGGCCCATCGCGAAGCGCTCGGCGAAGCGAATCGCCAACCGTGGCCCCGCCTGCAACGCGTGCTGATTCAGCCTGGGGCCCGGGAATTGGCGGCGCTTGTCGAAGCCCGGGCAGCATTGGGAGCCGCCGATCCCGCGGACGTGGCCTTTTGCCGCGAGCGACTTGGCTGGCCCGCAGAGCAACTCGACCCGCCGCCGCTGATAACCGGCGATGATCTCGCTGCGCACGGCGTGCCACGCGGCAAGATTTATCGTGAGTTGCTCGATGCCGTTCGGGATGCCCAGTTGCTCGGCGAGGTGGGCACGCTCAGGGAAGCACTCGCGCTTGTAGACCGGATTCGCCAAAGCGGAGCGTGAGTTGACCGCCGCTTAGCGGCGGGACGAATCACCGGCGGCGCTTGAACCGCACCCAGCCGAGTAGCGACATCGCGCCAATCGACAGGATCGCCAGGCTGCCGGGCTCGGGCACCGACGTTTCCTCGAGCGCGGCGAACTCGCTGTTGTGATCGAGCACGGCCCACACGGTATGGGCGTCGGGGTCGTAGCCATATGCTCCCAGCGTCAGTCCCGCTCCCGAGTCGAGCCAGCTCTTCTGGACGTCCAACAGATCGGCATCGTCGGTGTTCGGTCCCTGGTTGCCGTCGATGGCCAGTTTCCACCGGTTGTCGTCTTCGTCCAGCCACGCCAGCACAAAATGCGTGGTAGGGCTGCCGAGCGTGTCGACGCTCATTTGCAACACGAACTTGGTGCCGTCGGTGCCGGCCAGCGAGACCACGTCACTGACCAACCCTGTTGTCGCGTCGGAAAGGGAGTCGGCAAATCCGCTCGCCTCGCCGAGGCTTCGGTTGCGCCACGACATCGACACAACTCGCCCTGTGCCGCTGGTGTTCGTCCCCGCCAGCAGGTCGGCCGTTGAGTCCAACTCCTTGTCGCTGATGCCATTCAGCCCAGCATAGGAGGCAGCGCTCGCCACGTTGGCCGTGCCGGTTCCCACCACGCCGCTGACCGCGTGCGAAAGATTCCAGTTGTATGTCCCCAAATCCTTATCCGCGGAGCCACTAATCAAAGCATCGTTTTCCAGCGCGATGCTGAGCAGTCCAGTGAATGTTTGGCCGTTGAGCAGCCCAGTCTGATTGAACGAGACGCTGGCCCCGGGCGTCCCCGAACCGGGGGCGATGGAGTTCCCTACGGACAGGCCATTGAGCGTCCAGCGAGAGCTAATGGAATACGAATCGATGTAGGCCGTCGCCCGCAATGGAGCGGCGGCGGCGTTCTGGATCGAAACCGCCGAGCCGCGGTCGAGCGTCGTGGCGGTGTTGGCGGTCAGCGCCGCGGCTGCATAAACTTTGCCGGTGACCGTTAATGCCAGGTTGGCTGAAAGGCTGTTGTGCCCGGCGATGCTCTGATCGTCCCCCGTGGTGAATGTCTGCGTGGCGGAATAGGCCCCCACCGTGTTGGTATTGATCGCGAGCGAATAGTTGGGCGTGCTGGACGTGCCGGCGGCTACTAGATAGTCGAACGCCGCGCCCCCACTGAGCGTCAACGCGGAACCACTGGCCGACACGGCGTGAACCTGCAACCCGGCCCGCGTGCTGGCGTTGCCGCCGGCCGCGATGTTAAAGCCAATGGGCGCGACGCTGGAACCGGCCAGCACGTTGCCGAAGTTCGGGCTTCCACTGGTGACGTTGATCGAGCCGGAGGCATGGTCGAGTACCGTGGCCGTCACGTTGAACACGTTGTCAGGGTCGAGATTTCCCTGCCCTGCCGCGCGGCTGCTGATGGCGGTGTTGTCGACCGTCACCGAAAAGGTCTTGGCGCCGATCGTGCCGGTGCCGGCGGCGTTGTTCTGGAGCGTCAGCGCCACCGTGTCCGTCTGCGTCCCAGCGGCGATGCTGCCGGACGAAGACTGCGTTAAACCGGTTGGCACGCTGACCGAATACGTGGTGGCCGTTGTTCCGGTCTTGTTCAGCGTGACGTTGACCGTGGGGGTGTAACCCACGATCATCGTCCCCAGGTTGATTGGTCCGGCTGGGGCGGTGATCACCGTATCGTTGCGGATCAGGTTGTAACCGATCAGGTCGAACGCCCGCATGTCCGCGTTTGAAATGTTTACGGTAGTGGCCGAGGCCAGCGTGGGGTCCATGATGCCGATTGGAGGATTGATATCCAGCCAATGGCTGGCTTGGCGGCCGTCCCCCTTGCTTTGGCCGGTCGACATGCGCCATTCATTGTCAATATCGTCCGTGTTCGCGGCGACGTTCGGGCTGAGCAAGCGGGCAAACGTCGTGAACTGCGCTTGCGTGGCGGGATCGGCGGCCGTCCCCTCCGCAAAGCGAAACAAGTCCAGCGTAAATGGACTAATGGTGCCGCTGGACGTCTGATCGACCGTATCGACGCTCGAGATAAAGCCCAGCACGTGCCCGATCTCGTGCGCGGCCACCGATTCAAAATCGTACGTGCCGCCGGTCAGGCCGTTGCTGCGGTCGTAGTCAAAGGCAAAACCGCTGTTGAATGTCATCGTGGCGTCGCTGACGCCAAACGACGTGTCGAGCCCAGTGAACCCCAGCGCCTTCAGGTTCGCCTTTGTCGCCAGTATATTCGTGCCGAGTGAAAAGTTGGCCGGCAGCGTCGCCGTGAATTGGGCCGCAGTGGGGAGGAACGACACGATCGTGTCGTCGGGCTCCGCCGCCGCGTCGGAAACCATCGCGTTGCGGATCGTGTTGTAATCGGCCTGCAGCACGACCGCGTTGGTGGAGCCGAGAATCGTCGGGCTCCCCATGTTCTGCAAGTCGGCGTTGATCGTGATCGTGATCGGGTCGGTGTAGATGGCCGACCATTGATTGGCCGCGCGATTGAAAGCGGCCAGTGCCGCGGAATTGGCCGATAGAGTTGCGCCAGGCGAAATAACAATGGTCATCGCCTGGGCAGGCTGCGCTGCCGCCAGCCCGAGCAGCCAGCACAGCGTGGCCGCGCATGCCGCGACCCGCAAGTGTCGCTTGAATTGCGCGGTACGGATCATGGGCAAGCCCGCTAAGTGTTCAACTCAGTAAGAACTCAACAAAAAAACGCGGACAATTCTTCGCTCGAGCGGCCAGGTGAAAATAAACCATGGGCGCGGAAAATTGCCGGCGTCTTAAGTTGTCTCGCAAGGAATCAGGGAAACTAGATTGGCAGACCTCAAACTGAGTCTCGAATCGGTCGAATCCCGGCAGCCGGAATGGGCAATGTCGGATTCACCGTGATTTACAGAAGTTTGAGTCTAATCGGCCCCCCGGCGTATTGTCGAGGGTTGAGGAGATTTTTTGGGCTTTTGGGCGCACAAAATAGCCCCGGGCTCTGCCCGGGGGAGCTATCGTTACCCCGTCGGCCGGCCCCAACGTGAGTGAGCCGGGTAGCTGGGGCAACGCCCCAAAGATCCGCAAACGGCGCTGTCTGGCAGCGCATTCCGCCATGCTGACAGCCGATAGCCAACAACCCTTACCGTTGAGCCACACTATTGCGGGCGACCTGGAGCGCCGCGCTGAGTGACTCATCCGG
>JAIOQB010000443.1 GCA_021413585.1 Planctomycetia bacterium | reverse complement strand
GTAACGCTGGGCACGATGCTGGTGTTTCGCGGGCTGGCGCATGCCATCGCCAATCAACAAAAGATTCCGGTCCCCAGAGAAAAAGTGCCCGGCTGGATGGCCAACCTGTTGACGCTCCCTCCGCCCCGCAGTTGGCACCTGATCTCCAACGGGGCGTGGATGGTGGTGATCCTGGGGATCATCGTGGCGCTAGTCCTGCGCTACACGGTGTTTGGCCGGTATGTGTACGCCATCGGCTCGAACGAAGCGACCGCTCGGTTGTGCGGCGTGAACGTGCCACTAATGAAGATCGCCGTGTACGCCGTGGGAGGGCTGTTCATGGCGTTGGCCGGAATCCTCGACTTCAACGATCTGGGGCTGCAAGGCGATCCGACCGGCGGCGACGCGATGGAGCTGAAGGTGATCGCGGCGGTGGTGATCGGCGGCGGCAGCCTCAGCGGCGGGCGAGGCAGCATTTTGGGGGCCATCATCGGCGCTCTGACCATGACCATGCTCACCAGCGGCTGCAACTACGCCAACGTGAGCGACCCGATTCAGAAAATCGTGATCGGCGGCATCATCATCGCCGCCGTGGCCATCGACCAATTCACGCACCGCAGCACGAGATAGGTTCCGCCTTCCAGGCGGGATCTGATCGGTTCTGTAACGATCTGCATTTGCACGCCGTGAAACGACACTAGCCCGAAGCGCAAGCGAGGGGGCAGCGCTTTTCGTGCTGCCCCTCGCTTGCGCTTCGGGCTAGTGAGCGATTGGTTCGGCGCACCCTGCTTGCACTTCAGATCCCGCCCGGCAGGCGGGATCTACTTCCACGCAGCCGCTTCTTCGCCGTCTAACCGCAGCGTCAGGCACTTCGCGCTGCCGCCCGCTTTGACGAACTCAGCAAGCGGCGTGGCCTGTGTCGTGTAGCCCAGGTCGGTTAACGCCGCGTGGAGGCCGGGGCAGCCAGTGTTCGTCAGCACGTTGCGGCCGACGACCACCGCGTTGCAGGCAAAAGAGCGGGCTTCGTCCTCGCTCACTTCGATCAACTGCTCGACGTGCGCTGCCAGTGCTTGGCGCGCATAGGTATCGAACGCCGCTGGATGCCAGATCGCCTGCGTCGCCGAGAGGGGGCAGAAGCAGGTGTCGAGGTGGTAGAAATACGGGTCGACCAGTTCCAGCGGGATCACCCGCGTGCCGATCAACTGCCCGACTTGTTGCATGCCGCGGGCATCGCTGCGAATCCGATAGCCGGCAAACAGCGTCTCGCCGCAGAATAGGGCGTCGCCGGCCCCTTCAAAGCAGGTGCCGGTCGGCGCAAGCACCACGTCGAACCCGGCCCCTTGCAGCCATGCCCTGGCGTGCGGCGTTTCTCCCTGCCGCTGCTGGTGGCGGAAGTTGGCCAGCACGGCGGTGTGTTGGTAGATCATCGCCGCGTTGGCGGTGAACACGAGGTCCGGCAGGCCATCGACCGGAGGCAGCAGCGACACGCGGGCACCGCACTTCTCCAGCAAACGCTTCAGCGCCCTCCATTGCTCGATCGCCTGCGGTCGATCCACCTGCCGGCCGCGGCTCATCCAGGGATTGATCTCGTACTCGATTCCGTAATAGTCGGGCGGGCACATCAGGATGTGGGGCACTGTGGCTGGCATGTTGGTCGCGGCTATTTGTTGTTGGCTTCGAGTGATTGCAACTCCTGATCCAAAATCCGCAAGAACGGCTCCACATCCGTCACCAGTCCCGACGTTTGAAACGACCCCCGATCATTGAGCTTGATCACCGTCGACGGGTTGATATCGACGCACACCACCTTCACCCAGGCGGGCAGCAGGTTCCCCACCGCGATCGAGTGCAGCGTGGTGGCGATCATCAGGCAGAAGGTGATGTCGCGGATCTGGGCTCGCATCAGCCGTTGGGCTTCGATCGCGTCCGTGATCACTTCCGGCAGCGGGCCGTCGTCGCGGATGCTGCCGGCCAGCAGGAACTCCACATGGTTCTTGACGCACTCGTACATGATGCCCGACTTGAGCAGCCCGGTGTGGACCGCCGGGCCGATGCCCCCGGCGCGGCGGATGCGGTTGATCGCCCGCAGGTGATGCTCGTGCCCCGCTTCGGCCAGATCGCCGCGATCGACTTTCACCCCCAGGCTGGTGCCGAACAGGGACAGCTCAATATCGTGCGTCGCCAGGGCGTTGCCGGCGAACAGGCGATGCACGTAGCCGCGGCGGATGAGTTGGCACAGATGCTCGGCGCTGCCGGTGTGCACAATGGCCGGGCCGCCGACCACCAAAATCCGTCCGCCGCTGCGGAGCGTTTCGAACATCTGGCGGGCGATCTCGCGGACCGCGGCCCCCTTGGGCTTTTCTGTGGAGACGGCGCTGTTCATGAACTCGAACACCTGCCCCTGCTTCTGCCGCTCTTCAGGAAACACGCGGACCCCCAGGTGCCCGACGACAATCGGCATGCCGGCGATCACGTCGAGCATCGGCACGCAGCGGGCGGTGCGCGAGGCGGCGTCGATGACAATGCCGCAATCCATTTCCTGCTCTTTCACCTCGAACCAATGGCCGTCGATGCGGACTTCGGTCCGCTGGTTTGTGGTGCTGTAAAACCCTTCGGGAAACGCGCTCTCCATGTCGGCCGGCACGAGGCGACAATCCTGGGCCTCGGTCGACACGGCCCCATGATCGGCCACCTGGGCCAGGATTTCCTGCAGCACCGCTTCCGTGTCGGCCTGGATTTCAATCACCGCGATGCTCGGGTCGCGGCGTTCCTGGCCGATGGTGATGTGCTTGATCCTAAACTGCCCGCCCCGGCTGGTGATGCAGTCGAGCACCTTGGGCAACAGCAGGCTGTCGATGATGTGGCCGCTGAGTTCGACTTCTTCGGTGAGGGGTTTGGCAGTGGACGGAGTGGAACGTTGGGGAGTCATGAGGTGATGCCTTGCCTGCCGTTGGGTGCCATGGGCAGCTTGCCTGCCCTTGCTGTTTTGCCGGATGGATGGGGCAACTCCCCAGGACGCTTCTTCAGTTCGACGCCGACCTCAATTCAATATCCTTCAGTGCCGCCCCGGTATACCAAGTGGCAATCCCCAGTTGGCGCATCGGCTCTTGCTGAGGCCAGATGCTGAACTGATGCTCGCCGCGCGGCAGGTTGATCAACTCCTCACCGTCGATCGACACGACAATCGCCGCCGGGGAGACCTTCAGCCGGATGCGGTACCAGCGGTTCTCTTCAAACACCTTGTGAACGGTAGTCTGGTTCTCGTCGGCCGCGGCGCCGTCAACATTGGATAGGCCCACGACTTGCCCTCCCCAGCCGCCGACGATCAGCGAGCAGCTTTCCTTGCCGACGGGGAACGTCAGCCCGCAGAAGAAGTCTTGCCC
>JAIOQB010000442.1 GCA_021413585.1 Planctomycetia bacterium | reverse complement strand
CGCAAGCCGACGCCGCAGGAACTCAACGCCGCCCGGTCGTTCCTGGCCGAAGGGCCGATCGAAGCAACGGAGGAGGGAAAGTTAAACGCCTGGGAGCAATTGGCCCAGGTGCTGTTGATGACGAACGAGTTTGTGTTTGTGGATTGAGGATGGTTTGAAATTCCAATACGCCCGTCCCTGGTTTTCGCCTTTCCGTGTGCCACTGGCTATGCCAGTGCCGGCACCAGTGAACGATTTGCCAACCGCAAACAACCGCGGAATCTACGCATGACAAACCACTACCACTCCCTCACCGCCCCCATCTCCCGCCGCGAAATGCTCCGCCGCTCCGGCATGGGGATGGGCCTGCTCGGCCTCGCCGGCGTGCTGGCCGATGGCGGTATGCTCTCGCCCGGCATCGCGCAAGCGGCCGAAGCGGCGCGCAATCCGCTCGCCGCTCGCCCGCCGCATTTTCCCGCACGGGCCAAGCACGTGATCCACGTCTTCCTTAACGGCGGCCCGTCGCATGTCGATTCTTTCGATCCCAAGCCGGCGCTGGCCAAGTACGCCGGCCAGCCGCTGCCGATTCCGAACTTGAAGACGGAACGCAAGACCGGCGCGGCGTTCCCGTCGCCATTCAAGTTCGCCCGCTATGGCCAAAGCGGCATCGAGGTCAGCGAGCTGTTCGCCAACACAGCCGAGCATATTGACGACATCGCGGTGATCCGCTCGATGTACGCCGAAGTGCCGAATCACGAGGCGTCGCTGATGCTGATGAACTGCGGCGACGGTCAACTGCCGCGTCCCAGCTTCGGCTCTTGGCTGCTGTACGGCATGGGGACGGAGAACCAGAACCTGCCCGGTTTCCTCGCCATGTGCCCCGGCGGATATCCCGTGGCGGAAACGGCCAATTGGCGCAGCGCGTTTCTGCCCGGCATCTTTCAGGGAACGCATCTCGACACCAAAGAAACGCAGATCGACAAGCTGGTGGCCAACATCAAGAACACGTTCGTCTCGCGCGACGAGCAGCGACGGCAACTGGCGCTGCTGGAAACGCTCAACCGTCAGCATCTGGCTACGCGTGCGGACGACGCGAACCTGGAAGCTCGCATCGAGTCGTACCGCCTGGCATTCAACATGCAGATGGCGGCGGCCGAAGCCCTCGACGTCAGCCGCGAGCCCAAGCACATTTTGGACGCCTATGGGCCCGGCGTCCACGCGCGGCAGTTGCTGCTCGCCCGGCGGCTGGTCGAGCGGGGAGTGCGTTTTGTGCAAGTGTGGCACGGACCCGCGCAGCCGTGGGACAACCACGAGCATATCGAGACCGACATGCGCCGGCTGGCCGGCCAACTCGACCATCCGCTCGGGGCATTGCTCGGCGATCTCAAGCAGCGCGGGTTGCTGGACGAAACGCTGGTGCTATGGGGAGGCGAGTTCGGCCGCACGCCCACCGTCGAGCTGCCGATGCCCGGCACGTTCTCGGGCAAACCCACCGGCCGCGACCACAACCACTGGGGCTTCACGGTGTGGATGGCCGGCGGCGGGATCAAAGGAGGCCAGGTGTACGGCGCCACCGACGAGTTCGGCTTCCGCGCGATCGAAAACCGGATGCACGTGCATGACCTGCACGCCACCATGCTGCACCTGATGGGTTTTGACCACACGAAGCTTACGTACCGCTACGCAGGGCGGGATTTTCGGCTCACCGACGTGCATGGGACGGTGGTGGAGAAGTTGTTGGCGTGAGGGCCGCGACTTGAATCGCGAGTGGTGTATTAGGCCCGGCGTTCACACCGGGTTCGGCGAAACAGTATTACTCTCGTCGTGACCCCCGTTCATGGGCCTGTGCGACGCGAGCCGTGCGCTGAGGTACCGCCCGGCAGGCGGAACCTACTCAAAACTCCATCGCCTCGTCGCTCCACGCAAATCGCAAAATCTCCCGCTTCCAATCGGG
>JAIOQB010000441.1 GCA_021413585.1 Planctomycetia bacterium | reverse complement strand
CGATGAAGATTCCACGCGAGATCCTTCGTCGCTGGCCGGCCGCCACTCCCGCCAAACTGAATGATCCTGCGGCTGCGGTTCGCGGGCTGCCGATCGACCACTCCGTCGGGCCGGCCGCATTTCGCGGCGGCTCGGCTGCGGCAAAGCAGTCTCTACGCCGGTTTCTCACTCGGCGATTGCACGAGTATCCAGACCGGGGCAATCATCCCGACGACGACGCCACCAGCGGCTTTTCGCCGTATCTGCATTTTGGCCAGATTTCGGCGCATGAGATTTTTTGCACGATCGCCGCCGAGCAGGAGTGGAACCCCACTCGATTGGTCGGAAAGCCCAACGGCCGGCGTGAAGGGTGGTGGGGAATGACGCCGGCGGCCGAGGCGTTTCTCGATCAACTCATTACGTGGCGCGAGTTGGGGTTCAACATGTGCCACTTGCGGCGCGACTATGACCGTTACAGTTCGCTGCCGGACTGGGCGCGTGAGACTTTGGCGACCCATGCAAAGGACAAGCGAGAATATATCTACTCACTGGCCGAGTTCGCCGCGGCCGCAACACACGACCCGCTTTGGAATGCGGCCCAGCGGCAGCTTGCGCGCGAAGGCCGCTTGCACAACTATCTGCGGATGTTGTGGGGAAAGAAAATCCTGGAATGGACGTCCGCGCCGGAAGAGGCGTTACGCATTATGCTCGAATTGAACAATCGCTATGCCGTCGACGGGCGAGACCCCAACTCGTCGAGCGGCATCTTCTGGGTGCTGGGGCGTTACGATCGCCCCTGGTTTCCCGAGCGGCCAATCTTCGGCCGCGTGCGCTACATGAGTTCGGCAAATACACAGCGCAAGCTGCGGGTGAAGAAATATCTGGAGCGATATGGAGAGTAGCGTTTTGGCTCACAGCAACGGCGAAAGCAGCCGCGCCACCTGATTGCGAAACCGCCGCAGGCGCGACTCCGTGGAGAGCATGGCTTGTGTGACTTCCGAACTGTGGCCCAGGTCGTGCTTAAACTGCTGCCGCATCGCCTCCGCAAACGTCGGCTCGACCACCAGGGCGCTAAGTTCAAAGTTTAGCCTGAAACTGCGGAAATCAACATTGGCGGAACCGACGATCCCCCATTCACCGTCGACCACCATCGTTTTGGCATGCAGCATGGATGGCTGGTACTCATAAATCCGCACGCCACTTTGCAGCAGCGGAGCAAAATACGTTCGGGCCGCGTAATTGACCAGCGACACATCGCTGACGGAAGGCACCAAGATCCGCACATCCACGCCGCGCAGCGCCGCCGCTTCCAGCGCGGCGAGCGTTGGCGGATTGGGCACAAAATAGGGGCTCGCCAGGTACAACTCGCGGCGGGCCGACGTGATGCCGGAAAAATAAACCATGTTGCTGGCGTTGACGAGCTGGTCCGGCCCGCTGGGGATCACCGCCACGGTGGCGCCCTGAGCATTCGACGCGCAATCAACGGGGCTATTTGGTGTCGGCGGCCGTAGCGTCTGTTCCGTCGCAAACGACCAATCTTCGACAAAGGTCTGCGCCAGGTCGTCCACCGCCGGGCCGCAGATCGCCAGGTGGCTGTCGCGAAAATGGGCCGCCCCGCGCCGACGGGCACGCCCGGAGTATTCGTCTCCCACGTTCATGCCGCCGACGAAGGCGCATTGGCCGTCGACCAGCACGATCTTGCGATGGTTGCGCAAGTGGACGGCCCAGCGGCGTCGCAGGGGGTTCAGCGGTAAGAACTCTTCGGTTAAGCCACCGTGTGCGCGAATCGCGGCCAGCCGCTGCTTGTCCAGTCCCAGCGAGCCCACCGCGTCGTACAATAGCCGCACTTCCAGCCCTTCGGCCGCTTTGGTGGCCAGCAAGTCGAGAAACCGATGCCCCGTCTCGTCATTGCGAATCAAATAGTATTCGGCCCAGATGGATTGCTTCGCGTCACGCAGGGCGCGCTCCAGCTTTTGAAAAGCGCGGGCATCGTGCGACAGCAATTCCACGGAGTTGCCGCAACTGGGGGACATTTCTGTCAGTCGGGCCGCCAGTTGCAACAGCGAATCCACCTGTTCGGGGAGCGCCTCCGGGGCCGGAGCCGTTGAAGGGTCGTCCGCGGGCAAAGTTTCCCGCACTCGGTGACGCGTGCGCCGCTTCCGCCGGGCGGTGCGGCGGATGCTGGGGTTCGCAAGCAGCAGGTACGCCACAGCCCCCACCCACGGCAGCAGCAGAATGGCGAACACCCAGGCCAGCGTGCTTTCCACACTGTGGCCGCGCATCACCGCTTGGACCACGGCGTAGGCATTGATCAGCACCAATGCCGCCAGGAGAATGGTGGAGAACCAGGTCATAACGGTGTGAATTGTTCTGGTGACAGGTAACGGAGCCAGATGAGCTACGTAGGAAGCCTACGCCGCAGGCGGCGTTCGGGACAGTGGCAAACAGGCTCGCGAAGGTGAGGGCCCCGTGACGGTGGGTGCATCGACCCGAAAAGTGTGCTAATCTGGACTCCCGCCCTCCGCATCGGCAGCGGAATCACGATGCAGCGCGACCATTGCGGACCCCGCCCGCCCATTTCCCTCCCAACGATTTTTCCAAGGTTGCATTCATGTACCGTTCGGTTGTTTCATGCCTCGGTGTGTTATCTTGGCTTGCCCTTGCTTCCGTTAGCGCCGCAGCCGAAACGCCCTTGCCTGTCGTAGGCACCGCTGGCGGCAAGCCCCCATCCGACGCGCTGATCGTGTTCGACGGCAGCAGCACTAAGAATCTCGTCGGCCGGGCCGGTGGTCCATGCCGCTGGCCGGTGGAAAACGGTGCCCTGGTTGCGCAACGCGACGGCGGCTTGTGGACGAAGTTGCATTTTCGAGATGCCCAGGTGCATGCGGAGTTTGCCACCCCGGCGGATGGGAAGGGAGAGGCTCGCGAGGGGAACAGCGGGCTGTACTTTCATGGGTTGTTCGAGATGCAGATCATCAACCCGGGGGCCGACGACGCCACGAACAAGCACCTCATCGGCGCGATCTACAACGTACACGCGCCGCTGGTCAACGCCGGCCGGGCGCCCGGCGAGTGGCAAGTGTACGATGTGATCTACGTCGCCCCGCGCCACGACGCCGCGGGCAAGGTGACGCAACCCGGCTCAATCACGGCGCTGCTCAACGGTGTGTTGGTGCAGAACCATGTGGAGTTCAGCGAGACCGCATCCCATTTTGCGCCGCTCAAATATCAGCCGAACCCGTACGTGGACCGGATGCGCAAGAGCCTCGCCGAGACCGACACCGGCCCGATGCAATTGCAAGACCATGGCAGCCCGGTCCGCTTCCGCAATATCTGGATCAGGCCGTTGGACGACAAGGCGCGTGACTACGACGGCAAGTAATTGGCGGCGTATTAAGAAAACGCACTCAGCCAAATCTCCGCCGAGCCGCCGGACTCCGCTCGACACGGGAGCGGAATGCACTAGAATCCAGGCACCGGCAGGGGGTTGCCGGTCCAGCCGGCAGGCGATTGTTCGCCGAATGCCGGCGGCGGAAGCCTATGGATGTTGCGGCCTGTAGGGCCGCTGCGGCGGCCATCGCGAGGATGCGATATGACACGGACGTGGGCCAAGGTGGAGCGTGTGCGGAAGTGCGGCTCATTGGCCGGCACTTGCTCCCGACTCGCTGCGCGTACGCTATTTGTTGCCGTGTGGTGTGGATGGCTCGCCCTGGCTCGCCCTGCGTTCGCGGTGCCGACTTCGATCTTTGAACCCGCCTCACCGACGGCGGCGGCCATCAGCGAACTGTTTTATCTGGTGCTGGCGATCACAGGCGTCATTCTGCTGCTGGTGGGCGGGATGTTGCTGTATTGTATCGTCAAGTTTCGCAGCGGTGGCAAGGCCACGCACGAACCGCCGCAAATCTATGGCAGCCAGCCGATCGAAGTGGCCTGGACCGTGGGCCCGCTGCTGACTGTGTTCGTTCTGCTGATGGTCGTCATTCGCACGGTGGCCGAGACGCGCCAGCCGGATTTGACTTCGGACACGATTCATGTGCGAGTGATTGGGCATCAGTGGTGGTGGGAATATCAGTATCCAGACTTGGGGGTGACCACCGCCAACGAGCTGTATATTCCGGCCGGCACGGAGAGTCGCCCGCGGCCGATTTTGTTGACGTTGGAATCGGCCGACGTCGCGCATAGCTTTTGGGTGCAGCGATTAAGCGGCAAGACCGACCTGATTCCCGGCCGCCAGAACCAACTCTGGTTCAAGACGTCGCAGGTGGGCGTCTATCGCGGCCAATGCGCCGAATACTGCGGCGCCCAACATGCCAACATGCTGCTGCGCGTGGTCGTGCAGCCGCAGCGCGACTTCGACGATTGGATGGCGCATCAAAAACGTCCCGCGGTCGAGGCAGCCGCCGGGTCGGCTGGCCGAGAAGTCTTTATGTCGCACACCTGCGTCAACTGCCATCTGATTCGAGGGACGCCGGCCGTAGGGACGGTGGGGCCGGAACTGACGCATCTGGCGAGCCGGGCAACCTTGGCCGCCGGCGTTGTCGAAAACACGCCGCAAAACCTCGCGGAATGGATCGCTCATCCACAGGACGTGAAACCGGGCTGCAACATGCCCGCCTTGCGGTTGACCCCGGATGAATTCCGCGATCTCGTCGTCTACCTGGAAACCTTGAAATAACGCGCCACAAAAAGATCGCATTTCCTTCCATGAGTATTGTCGCTGACACAACCCGCCAACCGGCCACCGACTGGACGACCGTCCTGCACGGCTGGGTGACCACGGTCGATCACAAGCTGCTGGGGATCATGTACGTCGTCAGTGGGCTGGTGTTTTTCGTCCTGGGCGGAATTGAAGCATTGCTGATGCGGTGGCAATTGTTCGCGCCGAACTCCCACTTTGTCGGCCACGCCACGTTTAATCAATTGTTCACGATGCATGGCACGACCATGATCTTCTTCGTGGCGATGCCGATGATTTTTGGCTTTGCCAACTACGTGCTGCCGTTGATGATCGGTGCCCGCGACATGGCGTTCCCGCGGCTGAACGCGTTTAGCTTCTGGATGTCGTTGTTCGGCGGGTTGCTGCTGTACGTGAGCTTTTTCGCCGGCGGGGCGCCGGACGTCGGCTGGTTTGGATACGCGCCGCTGACGGAATACACGTTTTCGCGAGGGCACGCCACGGACTATTGGATTCTGTCGCTGTTGGTCAGCGGCGTGGGGACGATCGCCACGGCGATTAATCTTTCGGCGACCATTCTGGCGATGCGGGCACCCGGCATGACGCTCGACAAGTTGCCACTGTTCGCCTGGATGATGCTGATCGATGCCGCGCTGGTGTTGTTCGCGCTGCCACCACTGACCGCCGCGCTGGTGATGCTGTTGCTGGACCGCTCGTGCGGCGCCCACTTCTTCGACGTGCAGGCGGGCGGATCGGCCCTGTTGTGGCAACACCTGTTCTGGTTTTTTGGACATCCTGAGGTGTACATCGTCGCTTTGCCCGCGTTTGGCGTGATCTCCGAGGTGGTGCCGGTTTTTTCGCGGAAGGTGATTTTTGGCTACGAATCCGTAGCCGCGGCGTCGGTGGCCATTGGGTTTATCAGCTTCGGCGTGTGGGCCCATCACATGTTCGCCGTGGGGATGAGCCCGGGGCTCGATTCGTTCTTTGCAGGGGCAAGCTTGCTGATCGCGGTGCCGACGGGAATCAAGGTGTTCAATTGGTTGGCGACGCTCTATGGCGGACGACTGCGGATGGAGGCGCCGATGCTGTTCGCCCTAGGATTCCTGGGGATGTTCGTGCTTGGCGGACTGACTGGCATCATGCTGGCCGCCGCGCCGATCGATTGGCAGGTTACAGACAGTTACTTTGTCGTGGGGCATTTTCATTACGTGCTGTTCGGCGGCACCGTGTTTGGACTGATGTCGGCGTTTTATTATTGGTGGCCCAAGATGACCGGGCGGATGCTGGGGCCCAAACTGGCCCGTTGGCATTTCTGGCTGTTGTTCATCGGCTTCAATCTGACATTTGGCCCGATGCACTTTGCCGGCCTGATGGGGATGCCGCGCAGGGTGTACACGTATCAGGCGGGGCAGGGATGGGACGTGTGGAATCGCTGGACCACGGTGGGGGCGGTGGTGCAGGGAGTGGCAATGTCGCTGTTCATTATCAACGTGCTAGTGTCACTGCGGCGCGGCGCACCGGCGGGGGACGATCCGTGGGACGCCTGGACGCTCGAATGGGCCACCAGTTCCCCGCCCGCCGATTACAACTTCGAGACTGTACCGGTCGTTCGCAGCCGGCGGCCATTGTGGGATTTGAAACACCCCGACGACCCGGACTGGAAGCACGAGTGACGTTTGGTATGTGCGAAGAGAAAGAAACATAAGTCTCTGAAAGGAACGAAACGCAGTGATTGGCGGCGACGAAGCAGTGCAACACGATTGGTCTGGCGGGGCAGCGGCGCCCGCGTCTAATCCCGACGGCGCGTGGCCGCGCGGCCGGTTTGGCATGGTCGCTTTTCTGGCCAGCGAGTTCGCGTTCTTTAGCACGCTGATCGTGGCGTATTTGAAATACGAGGGCCAAGACCGGGTGGGGCCGACGCCGCAGCACTCGCTGCATTTGGGCCTGGCGGTGCTGAATACGGGTTTTCTGGTGGCCAGCAGCGTGACGATTGCCTTCGCGGCGAAGTCGCTGTTCGCGCATCGCGTTGGTGCCGCGGCCAGGTGGTTGGCACTTACCGTCGCACTGGGAGCCGCGTTTCTCGCCACGACCGCCTATGAATGGCACGACTTGATCGTGGGACAGGGACTGACGCTGCGGACCAATTTATTTGGCACGACGTATTTCACGCTAATTGGTTTTCATGCGGCCCATGTGACCATTGGACTGATTGTGATGGTGATGCTGCTGTTCATGCTGCGCAGCCCACAGACGCGGGCAAAACTGGCCGAGCCGCTGGAGTTGACCTCCTGGTATTGGCATTTTGTCGATGGAGTGTGGATTGTGATCTTGATGCTGGTTTACGTTCTGAGTCGTTGAAAGTTTGGTCGTTGAAAGTTGGATTGCGTCTCCATGTCGAATCGTGACCATCAACCGCCGCAAACAAGTCCGCACGGCGAGCAGCCGTCCGGCCCTGACGGTGCAGCGCCCACGATCGAAATGCCCCGACCGACCGCCTGGCCGATGGTCCTGGCGCTGGGGCTATTGCTGTTCATGGCCGGAATGATCACCAACTGGGGATTGTCAATTCTCGGATTGGCCATGGCGATTGTTGGCTTGACCGGATGGATCCAGCAGATGCTTTCCGACCAAGGGGAGATGCATGTGCCGCTGGTCGCGCCGGAATTCCGCGCAAAGCCGGTTGCCGTGTCGGAAATTGCCGTAGCTCAGTTGGGCCCAGGCATGCCAGGGCATCGCGCCCGGTTGCCGGAAAAAATCCATCCCTACTCGGCCGGCGCCACCGGCGGTCTATTGGGTGGCGTGGCGATGGCGGCCACGGCGCTTACGTACGGTGTGATCAGCCATCGCGGCATCTGGTATCCGATCAACCTTCTGGCCGGCATGGTGAAGCCTTCGGTGGCGATCGATCCCGCTCAGTTCAGCCTGGCGGGGCTCGTGATTGCCACGCTGATTCATGGTCTGACGTCGTTGGGTGTTGGACTGGTGTTCGGCGTGTTGCTGCCCACGTTGCCCCGGCGGCCGATCTTCTGGGGCGGAATCGTCGGCCCGCTGTTGTGGACCGGTGCGATCTATTCCTTCATGGGCGTGCTGAACCCGTCGCTCAAGCAGGCGGTCGACTGGCCGTGGTTCTTTGCGTCGCAGTTTGTGT